>JAGAEH010000118.1 GCA_017613225.1 Lachnospiraceae bacterium | reverse complement strand
GGCGCGGTGATCGCGGCTGCCCCGGCGGAGAACGTACGCCGCGAGGAGCCGGAACCCGGAGACGTGGTGATCCTGCTGGGCGGGGCCACCGGCCGCGACGGCATCGGTGGCGCCACCGGATCTTCCAAGGCCCACGACTCCCACTCCGTGGAAAAGAGCGGGGCGGAAGTGCAGAAGGGCAACGCGCCGGAGGAGCGCAAGATGCAGCGGCTGTTCAAAAAGGGAGAAGCCACCCGCATGATCAAGCGCTGCAACGACTTTGGCGCGGGCGGCGTGTCCGTGGCCATCGGAGAACTGGCGGACGGCCTGTCCATCGACCTGGACAAGGTGCCGAAAAAATACGAAGGACTGGACGGTACGGAGCTGGCCATCAGCGAGTCCCAGGAGCGCATGGCGGTAGTGGTGGCTCCGGAGGACGCGGAGAAGTTCATCGCTCTGTCCGAAAAGGAAAACCTGTCAGCCACCCCTGTGGCGGTGGTGACGGAGGAGCCCCGCCTGGTGATGCACTGGAAGGGCAAAAAGATCCTGGATCTCTCCAGGGATTTCCTGAATTCCAACGGGGCGGAAAAGCACATCCGCGTCAAAGCCAACGATCCCCAGCCCTGGCAGAAGGAGATCACCGGCGGCTTTGCGGAGAATTACAGAACCGTGGCGGAAGACTTGAACATCTGCGACAGGCGCGGCCTTTCGGAGCGCTTCGACTCCACTGTCGGCGGCCGCACGGTGCTGATGCCCTTCGGCGGAAAGAACCAGATGACTCCCATCCAGGCCATGGTGCACCGCCTGCCGGAGGACGTCAAAAAGACCGACGACTGCTCCTTCATGGCCTGGGGCTTCGATCCTTTCATCTCTGAAAAGAGCCCCTACCACGGAGCCTATCTGGCGGTCATCTCCAGCGTGGCAAAGCTGATCGCCACCGGCGCGGACATTAAGGACACCTATCTGTCCTTCCAGGAATACTTTGAAAAACCTGGCACCGACGGCACCCGCTGGGGCAAGCCCCTGTCGGCCCTGCTGGGCGCCTTTGAGGCCCAGATGGGCCTGGGCATCGGCGCCATCGGCGGCAAGGACTCCATGAGCGGCAGCTTTGAAAAGCTGGACGTGCCGCCCACCCTGATCTCCTTCGCGGTGACCATGGGTAAGGTGAACGAGGTCATCTCGCCGGAATTCAAAGACGCGGAAAAATGCCCGCACAAAGTGGTGCAGCTGCTGCCGGAGTACGATGAAAACGGCCTGCCCACGACGGAGTCCTTCATCAGGCTCTGCGGTCAGGTGACGGAACTGATGCGGGCCGGCAAGGTGCTGGCAGCCTGGACCCCCACCATGGGCGACGTGGCCGAAGGCGTTTTAAAGATGTGCCTGGGCAACGGCTGCGGCTTCCGGTTCAATGAAGGGCTTACCCTGCAGCAGATCTTCGGCTACAGCTACGGCAGCTTCCTGCTGGAGCTGGCGGAAGGAGCGGAGATCCCCGAAAACGCCGTATCCGTGGGCGTTACTGCCAATGATCCCGCCTTTATCTGGGACGGCGAGACGGTCTCCCTGGAAGATCTGCTCGGCCGGTACGAAGGCAGGCTGGAGAGCGTGTTTGCCAACAATATCCCGGACAGCGGGCAGCCCATGACGAACTTTACCTATAAGGCGGAGAGCTGGCCGGTCTGCAGCACCAAATTCGCGAAGCCGCGGGTGCTGATCCCCGCCTTCCCGGGCACCAACTGCGAAATGGATTCCGCCCACGCCATCCGCGAGGCGGGAGGCGAGCCGGAGGTCTTCGTGGTGCGCAACTACAGCGCCGAATCCATCCGCAGCTCCGTGGAAGAATTCGCGGCAAAGGTCAAAGAGTCCCAAGTGATCTTCATCCCCGGCGGCTTTTCCGGCGGCGACGAGCCCGACGGCTCCGGCAAGTTCATCACGGCCTTCTTCCGCAACCCGGCCATCAAGGACGGCGTGACGGAGCTTCTGGACCGGCGCGAGGGCCTGATGTGCGGCATCTGCAACGGCTTCCAGGCGCTGATCAAGCTGGGCCTGGTGCCCTACGGCCGCATCCTGGACACGGACGAGACCATGCCCACCCTGACCTTCAACACCATCGCCAGGCATCAGTCCAAGATCGTGCGCACCCGTGTAGCCTCCAACAAGTCCCCCTGGCTTGCCCTGGCGGACATGGACGAGATCTACAACGTGGCAGTTTCCCACGGCGAGGGCCGCTTCCTGGCCAGCGATGAAGTGGTGGCGAAACTGGCGGCCAACGGACAGATCTGCACTCAGTACGTAGATCTGGGCGGCAGCGCCACCGGCGAGATCCGCTTCAACCCCAACGATTCCGTCTACGCCATCGAGGGCATTACCTCTCCCGACGGCCGCGTACTGGGCAAGATGGGCCACAACGAGCGCTTCTACCCCGGACTGTACAGGAACGTACCGGGCAATTACGACATGCGCATGTTCGAAGCGGCGATGAAATACTTTAAATAACAACAGAGCGATACAAATTAAGGAGGCGATGACATGTCTACTGACAGACAGAAACGGCAGACACGGCTGTTCATCGCCTTCTTTTTGCTTGCCGGGGCGGCAAACACCCTGACCCGCACGCGGATCACCCTGTTCGACACCTTCATGTTCTGCCTGAACATCGCCATCTACGCGGGGCTTCTGCTGTTCTGGATCCAGTCCCTGTACCAGAGGCTGCTGCCTTCCGCCACCCGGCGTTACATGATCACGGCGGCGGTCCTTACGATCTTTTACCTGAGTTTCCGGGCCACCGTCTACCGGATCGTACTGTCTTCCGCGCTGCTGAAGCGCCTGTTCATCTACTTCTACTACGTGCCCCTGACACTGATCCCCACGCTGTTTTTGATGGCCTGCATCTGCATCAGCCGCAGAGACAAAGGGGAGAGCCGGTGGAGCGAGCGGTGGCTGCTGATCCCTGCGGCCGCGCTGTCCCTGTTATTTGTGACAAATGACCTGCACCATCTGGTCTACCAGCCCACCATAGATCCTGCGGCCTTCAGCGTGCTGGCGGGAACTTACACCTACGGACTGACCTTCTATCTGGCCTACGGCTGGATCGGCCTCACAGTGGCGGCCGGGGTCATTCTGCTGCAAAGAGCGGGCAGGACCAGTCCCCGCAGGAGAAGGGAGATGCTCCTGATCGCGGCGCTCTGGATCGCGGTGTTCATCCTCTACACGGTGGTCGACCGCTTCGACATTCCCATGCCCTACCGGATGCCGGGCATCCATGTGATCTTCATGCTGGCGATCTTTGAAAAGTGCATCAGGAACCGCTGGATCCCTTACAACGAAAACTATCCCGGCTTTTTCGCGCAGCTGGATCTGCCGGTGATCATAACGGACAAGGCGCTTTCGCCGGTCTGGGCCACCGCCGTGCCGGTCCGGGCCGCGGCGGATCAGCTGAAGGCTGCCCTGGCTGCGCCGATCTATCCTGACCCGGATACCAGGCTGCAGGGCATGCCTGTCCGGGCGGGCTATACCTTTTTCACAGAGGACGAGAGCAGCCTGAACCGGATGAACGAGGAGCTTCAGGAGGCCAACGAGCTGCTGGCGGAGGAGAACCGGCTCATTGAAAGAGAGCAGGAACTGATCCGGGAAAAGGCGGAGGTGGAAGAGCGGGGACGCCTGTACGAAAGCGCCGCCAGGGAAGTCTACCCTGCCCAAAAGAAGATATCGGAGCTGCTGGCTGCCGCAAAGCCCGGCACTCCGGCCTTCCGGGACCAGGCCGCGAAGATCCTGGTGCTGACGGCCTGCGTCAAGCGCAGGGCCAATTTTGTCCTGATGCGCTCCGAACGGAAGACCATCAGCGCGGGGGAGATCGTTTCCGCGCTGCGGGAACCGGCTCATTATCTGAAATACTGCGGGATCACCGCGTCGGTGGATTCCGAGGCGGAGCGGGAATTCCCCTGCGAAGAGGCCATGGCGCTCTATGACAGTTATGAGACCGTGATCGAGGCACTGCTTGACAGGACTAAAGAACTATGGGTGCGCTTAAGTGATACGGAGCTGCTTTTCCTGGCAGACGTGGAGGGTCCCTTCCGGACCCCGGAACTGCCTGTGAAAGCGGAGCAGAAGATGGAAGAAGGCCAGCTGATCCTGCGGCTTTCACTCACGGGGGGAGGTAAGGCATGAGCAGCATCCAAAGCGCTGCGGGGTCCTTCCCCTGGTATCTTGTCTGCCTGATCTCCCTGACGCTGATGATCGGCCAGATCGCCGTCCTTGTCATCATGCTGCACCAGGGACGGGGCAAAAGCGTGCTGATTCCGGCATTTATGCAGTTTTTGGCAGGTTTCTTTGTGTATACGGCCCTGATGGACTGCGCAGTCCTGTTTTTGTCGACGCCGAAGCCCTACCCTCTTACCGCGTTTGAGCAATGGCTTTTCGCCCTTCCCTGGGGCGTGTATCTGGGGGCGGAGATCCTGCTGACGGCGGCGCTGGCCTTCGGGATCGCCGGAGTTTTGCGCTACCGCCGTTCCCACCTGACGCCAGACGTGATCCGGGAGACGGTGAACTATCTGCCTGCCGCGATCTGCGTCTGCGAGCCGGACGGCACCGTTCTGCTGGCAAATCTGAAGATGGACGGCCTGTGCCGGACGCTGACAAAAGAGCCGCTGAACAACGCCCTGAAGCTCTGGGAAAAGCTGGAACAGCTGCGGGAGCGGGGCAGTGAGGAAGGAAAGGACCAGCTGATGGTCCGTACTCCCAAAGGAGAGACCTGGCTGTTCTTCAGGGACTCCTTCACGGCAGACGGAAAAGAATATGAGCAGATCATCGCGGAGGACATGACCGAGCAGCACCGGATCACGGAGGAGCTCGCCTCCGAAAACCACCGCTTAAGAGAGGTCCAGGCCCGCATGCGGGAGGCCGCTGTAAGAGAGCGCAGCCTCGTGGCGGCCCGGGAGATCACCAATGCCCGGATGACCGTGCACAATCAGATGGGCAACGTGCTGCTGGTGGGCAAGTATTACATGGATCACCCGGAGAACATCGACGAGGCGGAGCTGCTGCGCCTGCTGGAATACAACAATTACTTCCTTTTGGGAGAGGTGGAGCAGCCGGACCCCGTGGCGGACCCCTTCGAAGAAGCCCTGCGGACAGCCGCGAAGATCGGCGTGACGGTGGAAGTGACAGGCGCCGTGCCCAAAGGCGCGGCACGGGAGATCCTGACGCAGGCCGTCCTTCAGTGCTCGGCCAACGCGGCGCGCCATGCCGGGGCGGACAGGATGACCATGACACTGACGGAAGAGAATGGCGAGCTGAAAGCCGCCGTCACCAACAACGGAGATCCTCCTGCCGGCCCGGTCCGGGAGACCGGCGGCCTGGCGGCGCTCCGCAGGGAGACGGAGGCGGCAGGAGGCACCATGACGGTGGAGAGCAGGCCGGTATTTCTGCTCACCCTCACATTGCCGACGGAGGATCGGGGAAAAAGCACGGAAAACGGGTGAAGAACCCCCGGCCGGGGGGTAAACGGACAGTATATGTTTTGTTATGATGAGATCAGAAAGGCAGGTGACAGGACATGGAAAAGACGGCAAAAGTCGTGATCGTGGATGATGAGATGATCTCCCGCGGCTACATGGAGCTGTTTATCAAGCCTTCTAAAAACTACGAGATCGCCGCGTCCCTGCCCTTTGCCCGGGACGCCCTGGACTGGTGCCGGAAAAACGAACTGCCGGAGCTGATCATCATGGACGTGATGATGACGGACGGCCCCGACGGCCTGACGGCGGCGGCAGAGATCAAAAAACGGTATCCCCGGGTGAAGCTGGTGATCGCCACCTCCATGGCGGACATGGACTGGCTGGAAAAAGCCCGGGCCGCGGGGATCGAAAGCTTCTGGTTCAAGACCTATTCCGACCTGTCGCTGCTGGAGGTGATGGACCGGACCATGGCCGGGGAATCGGTCTACCCGGAAAAAGCCCCGGACATCAGCCTTGGCAGGCTGCCGGTATCGAACCTCACCAGGCAGCAGCGGAGCATTCTTCGGCTGCTGACGGAGGGCTGTTCCAACCGGGAGATTGGGGAGAAGCTGCACCTCTCCCCGAATACGGTGAAAGACTATCTGGACGATCTGATGGACCGGGCGGACATCCACTCCCGGACGGCACTGGCGGCCAGGGCATCCCGTCTGGGCATCGTGGTGTGTGAAGCGGACCGGGTGAGAGAATAAAAAAAGCGGGGACGGAATGATCGTTCCCGCTTTCGTGTGTGTTAAAAGGATCCTTCGACTCCGCTGCGCTGCGCTTTGCGAGAGCACTTAGGCGGTGCTTGCAGCGCCTTACGTGCGACGCATACTGGGCCCTTAGTGAGCGAATGCGAGCTTAGTAGCCCGGTACAGGATGACATGGAGTTATTTACCGGATGAACAGCAGCGCGTCTTTCAAAACGGCTGTCACGCCCGCGGCATCGGTGATGGGATGCAGCCCGCAGGCTTTGACCACTTCCAGGTATCCCTTGTCATTGTCGGAATAGGAGAGCACTTCTTTCCACAGCGCCAGTCCTTCGCTGACGTCCCGTTCCCCCACGCTCCAGATCTCCAGGGCGGAGATGCCGCTCACCGCGTAGCTCAAATAGTACAGCGGGCTGGAGAAGTTGTGGGGGATGAAGATCCAGTCGTAGCAGACGTCCTGGCCGTCCACGTCCTTGCCGTACTCCAGGCAGAGCTGGTAGAACAGGCTGTTGATCTGCTCCGCGGTCATGGTGGGATCGGAGTAGACTCTGCGCTGGAACTCGTCGTACAGGCAGCCGTCCAGAATACCGTTTATGGCGTCCGCCACTTCGCTCTTGGCGGCCTTGTCCGACTGGGTGCCGAAGATGGTGGGATAGGTGTTGGTCATCAAAAGCTCCAGACCGTTGGAGTGGATCTCAGAAAGGTCGAAGCGGTCGGGGCAGATGAGGGGGTTCTCCTCTTTTTTATTGTGGAAATTGATGAAATGGCCGAACTCGTGGGTCAGGGAAGTGAAGTCCCTGAACCGCCCGCCGGTCTTGCAGAAGATGAAGGGAGTCTCCGTGCTCTGCAGATAGGTGGAGAAGCAGGCGTCGATGCGCTCCTCCTCCGAACCGATGTCGTAGAGCTTGTTGTTCACCAGATACTCATAGTGCTCGTAGATGTCCGGCCCCATCTCCTTCGCGGCCACCCCCAGCTTCTCCAGCAGTTCATCCGCCTTGAAGCTGGCGTTGACATTGATCCTGGACGAGGAGCCGTGCTCCACCTCGTCATAGGCCTCCGGCGCCAACTTCTTGACGGCGTCGCAGAAGGCCTGGGCCTCCTCCGCGCCGAAGTCGCGGCCGTAGACCTCTTCATAGGCATATTCCACATAGCTGTCGTATTCGTTCAGCTTGGCGATGCGGTCCCGGATCTGCACCAGTTCCACGTAGATGGGCCCCAGCGTCTGGTAAAGCACGCCCTCGATGCCGTAAAACACCTGATAATAGGCGTCGGCGCCTTTGGTGTAGTACAGTTCGGAGCCGTCGCCGCTGCCGAGGCGGGTGAAAGTCCATTCCTCATCTTCGTAGATGTAGACAAAATCGTCCAGCCGGTTCCAGACCGCGTCGTATTCGTCCTCCAGCTTGTCCTCCCGCTCCCGCAGCTCGAATTCCTCGTCGGTCATGGGCCGGTATTCGTTGTAGGAATCGAAGGCGTCCTGGCCCACCTTGGCCAGGAACACGTCCTTGTTCGGGCCTTCCGTCAGCTTCTTTACGGCCACCAGGAAGGCGTCGCCGCATTCCATCAGCGTATTGTAGGTGTAGCTGGCCTCATCGGAGGCCTGGGTATTGGTGGTGTCGTGGTCGTAGGTGATCTCCGCCACCGTGCGGAGGGTCATCAGCTCTATTACGTCATTGTAGAGGCTGTCGTACAGCGCCATGGCTTCCGCACTGTCCTGGGTGGTCTCCAGCTTCTTGACGTTTTCCATGAAGCCTTCTTTTTCATAGTGATAGTACTCCGGGATCCGAGGCTGTTCCCCGGCCTCCTGGGTGGAAGGCTCCGTAGGGGCTTCAGTAGCAGGTTCCGTGGGGGTCTCGGTGGCAGGCTCCGTAGGGGCTTCCGTGGCGGGTTCCGTGGGAGCTTCGGTCTCGGCGGCGTCCTTCGTGGACTCCGGGATCTCCGGCGCGGCAGTAGAATGAGCCGGCACGGTCTCGGGAACGTAGCCGGTAAAGATGCACCCGGTCTGGCTGACCAGGATCAGCGCCAGAAGCAGCGCAAGTATGCGGAAAAGGGTTCGTCTGCGCATGACAATCCTCCGAAAGTCTTGATTTAATGATCTTACAGCATTGTTGTGATTATACTGTGTTTTTTCGGTAATGAAAAGACTATCGGGACAGAATGTGGTATAATCGGCCAAAAGAAAGGAAACAGTACTGATGAATATTACATGCCGTCAGGGAAGGATCGAAGATCTGCCCAGACTCCTGGAGATCGAAGCCTCCGCCATTCCGGGAAACCGGTATCTGGAGGGCGTAAAAGACCTGTTTTTTGACAACAGCCACGGCGAGCTGATCGTCGCGGAGACGGAGGGCCTGCCCATCGGCTTCGCGCGGTTTACCCTGCAGTACGATGGCGCCGCCTGGCTGGAGATCCTGCGGGTGCACAAAGACTGGCAGCGGAAGGGCTGCGGCCGCGTCATCTGGAACCGGTTCATGGAGCTGGCAAAGCAGTACAAGGTCCCGGCCATGCGCATGTACACCGGTGAAAAGAACGTGGCCTCCAGATCCCTGGCGGAGCAAAACGGCCTGCACGTGGCCTGGCACACCCTGGAGGGCACCCTGCCCCGTGAGGCGTGTATAGGGGACGTTTCTCTATACACGCTTTCACCGTGCATAGGGGACGTTTCTTTATGCACGTTTTCTCAGGTGACCGACCCGGCGGAGACCGCCGCGCTGCTGGCGCCCTTTGCTCCGGACTACCACGGCTACTTCTGCAGTAACCGCACCTATTATGAGATGAATGACGCCGTGTACGCCGGCGTCACGAAGGACTTCACCGTCTGGAAAAAGGACGGTTCCGCCCTGGTGACCGGCGCCCGGTTTTTGAAGGAACGGGGCCTGAATCTCTGCACCTT
>JAGAEH010000117.1 GCA_017613225.1 Lachnospiraceae bacterium | reverse complement strand
CCTGATGAACGAACCGGAGGATCATCCTGATACGAAGCTGGTGCTGGATCCTGCCAGACAGCCGGAATCTCCTGCCATAACGGCAGCAGATCCGGAAAGCGGATTTACGGACGAAGAAGCCAGGCGGGAGGCCGGGCGGTGCTGCCGCTGTTCCTGCGACATCTGTATGCAGGAATGCGACCTGCTGCGAATCCAGCAGAAAACGCCAGGCCGGCTTTTTGAGGAATCCTATATCACGGTGCGCCCGAGCACCCTGGCCAATGACGGCCGCTGGGCCACACGGAGAATTGCTTCCTGCGACCAGTGCGGACTTTGCAAAACCGTGTGTCCGCAGAGGATCGACATGGGAACTTTCTTGCTGCAGAGTCATAGGGCATTAAAAGAAACTGACGCGATGCCATGGGCTTTTCATGACTACTGGCTGCGGGACATGGCCTTTTCCAACGGGGAGGCGGAAGTCTTTCTGCAAAACGGGGGCAGCGTGAAATACCTGTATTTCCCCGGCTGCCAGATGGGGGCTTCGGATCCCCGGTACGTGGAAAAGACCTGGGAGTGGCTGATCCAGAAACAGCCGGAGAGCGCCCTCTGGGTGCACTGCTGCGGCGCTCCGGCGGAGTGGAGCGGCCTGGTGGACCTGCATCGGGAAGCCGTAGACGGGATCCGCCAAAAGTGGGAAGAGCTGGGACGGCCGGAGGTATTGCTGGCCTGCCCCACCTGCCGGCAGATGTTTGAGCGCTTTCTGCCGGAGATCCCCTGCGCCTTTATTTTTGAGCGGATGGAGGATTGGGGCCTGGAGGGCGTACCCGCAGAGGACCGCGCCTTCTCCCTTTTCGACGCCTGCGCGGCCAGGGCCTGGCCGGAATACCGCAAGGCGGTGCGCAGTCTGCTGAAGTCTCAGGGCATCCGCACGGAGGAGATCCCCGGGGAGGAGGGCGTGCTTTCCTGCTGCAGCTTCGGCGGCCACGCCAGCATCGCGGCTTCCAAGTACTCCAAGCGCGTGGCACAAAAGCGGGCGGACAGCGCGGAGGGGCCCATGCTGGCCTACTGCGTCAACTGCCGGGACAGTTTTGCCGCCCAGGGGAAGGAAGCCTTCCACGTTGCGGATCTGCTGTTCGGCATCCGGAAGGAGCCCCGGCCCGCGCCTACCATGACGGAGCGCTGGGAGAACCGGGAAAAGCTGAAGGATGAACTGCAATGGAAGTATCTGGGTCTAGTGCCGCCGAGGAGAGAGAAGATGAAACTGATGATGAGCGAGGAGACCAGGCAGCGGATGTCTGACGACCTGATCCTGGAGAGCGACGTCGCCCAGGTGATCGGTCACTGCGAGAAGGACGACGCCAAACTGGTGGACCCGGAGACCGGCCACTATTTCGGCCATCTGAAAATAAAGAACATGACCTACTGGGCGGAGTATCTGCCCAGAGAGGACGGATACGAGCTGTTTTCGGCGTACTGTCACCGGATGTGCCTGGAGGCGGAGGACGATAAGAATGGCTGAAGAAAAGAAGATGATCTGCCATAAGTGCGGGGTGGAGCTGGTGCCGAAGAAGACCTTTTTCAACTATCTGGGCCACAACTTCAACACCGACCTGCCCTGCTGCCCGGTCTGCGGGGAGGTCTTCATTCCGGAAAAACTGGTCCGGGGCCGCATGACGGCAGTGGAACAGGAACTGGAGGACAAATAGTGGGACTGTGTTCGTCCTGTCCCCATCCCGGCGGGGAAAAGCTGACCCGCCGGATGGCTGCGCTGTCCTGCTTTAGACCCGGCCAGCAGGTGCTGGACCTGGGCTGCGGGGACGGAGCGACGATCCGGCTGCTGCGGGATCTGGGCGTGGAGGCCCTTGGCCTGGAGACCGATCCTGCCCACTGCGGCGGGGAGAGGGTGCTGCACTATGACGGAAGAGAGTTTCCCTTCCCGGACGCCTCCTTTGACGGCGCAGTGGCGGAATGCGTGCTGTCCTGCGCGGAGGATCCGGCTGCGGCGCTGCGGGAGCTGCGGCGGGTGCTGAAGCCCGAGGGGACCCTTGCCCTGTCGGACCTTGTTTCCCGATGTGAAACGGGGACGGTTCCTTTTTCACCTGGTGAAACAGGGACGGTTCTCTTTTCACCTCTGCATGGCGGAGAGCATTCTCCTTCACTCTTGGAGGATGAGAACACGGCTTCCCCTCTGCTGACGGCAGAAGAGTACAGGACCATGTTCCGCCAGGCGGGCTTTACCGTCTATTATGAGGAGGACGCCTCCGACGGCCTGCTGCAGCTGTTCGGCCAGCTCCTGCTGGACGGCGGCGAGGAAGCGGTCCAAAAAGCGCTGGGACTCACAAGGCAAGACCGCAAACGGCTGAGGCCCGGCTATCATCTGTGGATCCTGGTGCCGGACCGGTACCTGGAACTGGCGGAGCAGACGAAAGACCTGCCCTTTACAGCGGAGGAAGCGCTGACCGGCTCCCGGCCACGGCTCCTTTCGGCCGAGCCCAAGGACATCGCTCGGATCATCACGGTGGATACCTCCGGCAGCACCGGAGAGAAAAAACGAATATACTTTACGGACGAAGACCTGCAGAGGACGGCGGATTTCTTCACCACGGGCATGGCGCCCATGATCCGCGAAGGAGACCGCGTGACAGTCTTCATGCGGGGCACCGGCACCTACAGCATCGCCGGCCTGCTGAAGATCGCGGTGGAGCGGCTGGGCGGCAGCGTGGAAAACTACGGAGAGATCCGGGACCTTGCCCATGCCGCGGCAGCGGCGGAAGGGGCGGACTGCCTGGTGATGCTTCCCGGAGACGCGGCGGCGCTGGCGGCACTGTATCCCGGATTGCGGCCGAAGAGCGTGCTGCTCTCCGCCGACTATATCCCGCAGGCCGTCACACAGCGCGTCACCCGTGCCTGGAACTGCAGGCTGTTCCGTCACTGGGGCATGACGGAGACCGGCTACGGCGGAGCTGTCACCTCCGAGGCGGAGGGCCCCTATCTGCTGCGGCGGGATCTGTTCGCGGAGATCGCCGACCCGGAAAGCGGAAGGCGCCTGCCCTTCGGAGAGCAGGGCGAGATCGTCATCACCACCGTCGGGCGGGAGGGCATGCCCTTCACCCGCTACCGTACGGGGGACCTAGGCAGGCTCGTGATCGATATAAACGGCCGCCCCGGGCTGACGGACCTTCGGGGCCGCCTGTCGGATGAGGTCCCGCTGCCCTGCGGACGGTCCATCAGCATCCACCTCCTGGACGAGCTGCTTTATCAGGAGCCCGACCTGGTCTGGTACGAGGCGGCCCTTGGCGCGGATGGAACGCTGAAGATCGGCTGGCAGGGAATAGCAGCGCAGAAAGCCGGCGCGGCAGGATCCGAGGCTGACGCATCTGCCTCCCAGGAACCGAAAGACCCTCTTCCAGCCCGCCTGGACAAAAGGATCAAAGCACGGTTCGCGGACGTAAAAACCTTATATTACCCGGCGCTTTTCCGCACGGGCAAAAGAAAGCTGAGGAGAGATGATGAAGATCGCAGTGACCTGTGAAAACATGGAGATCGACGGACTGGTGCCCGCCCTGTTCAAGGACAGCGAGTACCTGATGATCATCGACGCGGATAAAAACGAGATCTTTAAGATCTACGGCAAACAGGACCCGGAGAACATGGTCTTCGCGGAAAAGGTGCTGGAACACGACTGCGAAGCCATCATCTGCGGGGCCATGGAGAAGGAGCCCTTTGAGAAGCTGGTCTTTGCCGGCGTGACCCGCTACAACGGGGCGGGCAAAAAGGTCCAGACGGCCTACCGGCAGATGAACCGGTACCAGCTGGAGTGGATCGCGGACTACATCGGTGGCCCCGGCGCCTTCGGCCACAGCCACACCGGCGCCTGCGAGTGCGGCGAGGAGGAAGAATAGGCCGCAGCCCCCAAAAGAAAAACAGCAGAGGGAATTGCTCCTTCTGCTGTTTTTTCGTGGGGTTTAAGCTCTTCGCTATTTGACCGTCAGCGTTTTGACATCACTGTACACGTAGCCCGCGCTGTTCTTGACCTTGCAGCGGTACTGATAGCCGTTGTGCCTGGCCTTGGCGGTGAACTTGTAAGTGGCCTTCTTGCCGGCGGCGGAAGTCACTGCCGTCCACTTTCCCTTGCTGGAAGTCCTGTAATACCACTGATAGGTCAGGTCTTTGCCCTCGGCCGTCACGGAGAAGGTGGCCGTCCGCCCCTTGGTCACGGTCGGGGACCAGGACTGACTGGTGATCCGGGGCTTCACCCGCAGGGTCACCGTCTTGCTGTAAACATACCCGTTGGAATTGGAGATCTTGCAGCGGTACTGGTAGCCGTCCCGCTTGGCCGTGGCGGTCACATAGTAGTCGGACCAGGTCCCGTCGGAGGACGACACTTTTTTCCAGTCTCCGGAAGATGAAGTCCGGTAATACCACTGATAGGAGAGGTTCCCCGGCCCTTTCGCCTTGACGGAAAAATGCGCCGTGCTGTTAATGCTGACCTTCTGATCCTCCGGCTGGGTGCTGACGGCAGGTTTCACGTGCAGCGTTACGGCCTCGGTCCGCACCGGATGGGACCCGTTGGTGATCACGCAGTAATACTGATAGCCGTTCCGGGCTTCTGTCGCGGTCACTTTGTAGGTCGCTTTCTGACCGTAGGCGGCAGAGACTGCCGTCCAGCCGAAATCATGAGGATTCCGATAATACCACTGATATTTCAGGTCATCTCCGGTAGCTTTCACCGTAAAGGCGGCGGTTTTGCCCAGGTTTACCTTTTGATCCTCCGGCTGGGCGGTGATCACCGGAAGGGCCTTGACCACGGTGAGTTTGAAACTGAACAGATACTCCGCTTTTGGAGAGGAATACTTGGAACGCAGGGTGATAGTGACCTCTCCTTCCTTCTTTGCCGTGACCACGCCTTTGGAGGAGATCGCCGCAATAGAAGGATCCGAACTGGAATAAGTGAGGCAGCCGGGATAGATATCGGTCAGAATGTCCGTACAGGAGCCCAAAAAGTAGAAATAGGTCAGCGACACCTTTGCGGTCTCGCCCACCGGGATATGGGAGTAGACCGTGTAGTCATCAGACTCCGTGTAGGAAGTTTCCAGATTGTAAGCCTGGGGGATGGTGCCGTACAGATAGTGATCCAGCACCTTGATCTTCGGGTACTTGGTACTGTTCGTGTATCCGGAGGGAAGGGCCTCCTCCTCCAGGTCTTCACCGAAAAGCTGGCACCAGAAACACTGCTTCTGGCCCTCGGTGGTGACTGTCACCGCGCCGATGCCGATGGAGGACCAGCGGGTGTTCAGGATATTCTCACGGTGTCCGTCTGACCCCATCCAGCCCACGTCCCAGCCCATGACCATTTCGGGAGAGTCCTGGTTGACCGCGATGTTCTCACCCCAGGCAAGATCCGAAATATCCAGGCAGTGTTCTCCGGAGGGCCTTGTGTGGCTGTTCATGATCGAAAGCTCCGCCGCTCGCTGCATGGCGCAGGCCAGGAGCTCTTTATCCATCTTAAGCGCTGAGAGACCTCTGTTGGTCCGCTCCTCATTGACCAGCTCCAGCACCTCAAAGGCTGCAGTATAATCATAGTCCGCTTTCACCTGGACCACCTGGTACATGGCCTCCAAATCCACGCCCTCGATCTCGTCCATCATCTCCCGGGTCTCTTTGAGATCCGACACATTGTCCTGATAGCCCAGCCTCCGGCCGTTCTGTACGGGCATGCAGCAGACGTCGTGGATCGTATCGTTGGCGCACATGGAATATATTGCGGAAGTGTCGGCTTTTGTAAACACGACATTGTCCGACTCGATGTCCGCTCCGAACCTGCTTATGAAGCTCTGCACCTGCTCATCTGTGACGTTGGTATAGGGCACCAGGATCAGCACCACGTCGTTCTGCTTCACCCATTCGTATTCCAGCTCCTCCTGCAGAGAAGACAGGAAGTTTTCGGAGTTCCAGTATACGGCGTTTCCGCTGGAGTCCACATCGGCCTTGTAGAACGCCAGCAGCTGCACCCGATCCCCGTAGGTGGATTCGGTGATGGTCTGACCGTCCAGGGTGGTCAGTTTGTAGGTGACGTCGTATTCGTCCGCCAGGGCGGTCCTCCCGAAAAGAGCCGCGCCGATCAGGAAGGCTGCCAGCAGAGCCGCTGTGAACAGAGCGTGCCGGATCATCTTTTTCATGATCATTCTCCCCCGTTTTTGTTTATTAAAAGGGCCCGGACTGTGCATGAAGGTCCGGGCCACAGCTTTCCTATATTAT
>JAGAEH010000116.1 GCA_017613225.1 Lachnospiraceae bacterium | reverse complement strand
GAACTGCGAGGAACGCCGCACGCACAAAAATAGCACTAAGCTCAGCTTCCGTGCAGATGAACGCGGCCCTTCCTGCGGAACTCGCTGCGCTCAGACAGGTCCTCGGAAGGGCCTATCTGCCCGTTGCTTTGCTAAGTGCTTTTGTGATGTGCGGCTTATCCTTTCGCAGTCCAGGGAACGCCGCTGTATTCAGTCCGTTAACACAAAAGGACCGTCCCTGTGTGCGCGTTAACACAAAAGGACCGTCCCTGTGTGCTGTGCAGTCAGTCCGTCTTGCTTTTGTCCACCGGCGGCAGGTCCACAAGCCTGCCGTCTTTGTATACCTGCTCCACGCGGCCGAGGGTGCGGATGTTCACCAGGGGACTTTCTTCCAGCACGATGAAATCCGCGTGCTTTCCCGGGGTGATGCTTCCGGTCCAGCTGTCCACGCCGCAAATTTTCGCCGCGCGGATGGTCCCGCTGATCAAAGTCTCCATGGGATCGAAGCCCATGTCTTCCACGAACAGGACGAATTCCATGTAAGTGCCCCAGTGGGGATTGTAGGGTGTGCCCGCGTCGGTGCCGATGGTGATGGGAATGCCCGCCTTCCAGGCCTTTTCCAGTCCGATGTGCTGGGCCTCGGAGGCCCGCTTGCTCTTCTCCACCTTCCAGGGGGCAATGCCCGCCGCGGCCCCGAACTTTTCCGTAAAATAGTGGGTCGACAGAGTCGGGCACAGGGCCGTGCCCCGTTCCAGCATCAGTTCGATGCACTCATCATCGATGTAGCTGCCGTGCTCCACGCTGTCGATGCCCGCCAGAACGGCGGTCTTGATGCCGGCCTTGCCGTGGGCGTGGGTGGCGGTCTTCTTCCCCGCCCGGTGGGCTTCGGTGACGGCGGCCTTCATCTCCTCCAGATCCAGTTGGGAAAATTCCGGCCGGGTGTCGGAATTGACGCCGCCGGTGGCCATGATCTTGATAAAGTCCGCGCCGCCCTTGAGCTGTTCACGGGCTGCCTTGCGGCAGTCTTCGGGGCCGTCGCATTCCCGCCCGGTGTTGCAGCCGTGGCCGCCGGTCATGCACAGGCACTGCCTGGCGATGTGCAGGTTGGGGCCCTCAAAAAGCCCCAGTTTCAGGGCGTTTTTTATGTCCACCTCCGCCAGCTTGCGGCCGTTCATGTCCCGGACGAAGGTCACGCCGGAGGCCAGATGCTGCTGCAGATGGCGCATCCCCCGCAGAGCGAACATGCCGGAGGTCTCCCCGTTCAGGGACTCCGGTGCCGCAATGGGGGAGGAGAGGGCGTGGATGTGGGTATTGAACATGCCGGGCATCACAGTCTTGCCCCGCAGGTCAACGGCGCCGGCCGTCCGCTCCGGCGCCAGGTCCGCCATGAGGCCGACCTCCTTGATCAGGCCGTCTTCCACGGTCATGAAGCTGTCTTTTACACAACGCTTTCCGATTACGTCGATCAGATCAAAATGGATGTAAGTCTGCATTGGGATCTCCTCCTGCCTGCCGGGTCCGGCCCGGGCAGATCATTTCCAAACTTCCTTAAAGACGCGGACCAGGCTGCCGCCCAGGATCTTTTCGATGTCATCATCCGTAAAGCCCAGGGCCACCAGGCCCCGCACGACGTTGACGTACTGGTCCACCCGCTTGCAGTCCCGGTTGAACACGGTCTCGAACATCCAGGGGCTGTTGTAGAGGAGCTTGGTCTTGCACTCCCAATACTGCTTGGTGTAGTACTCGAAGATGTCGGTGCCCACGCCCATGTGGTCGGGTCCCACCAGCTGGCCCAGGTAGTCGAAATGGGCCATGTAATCCTCCAGGGTGCCCTGGACGCCCACTTCTTTGTGGCAGACGAAGCCGTGAGCGTTGAGGCAGATGACGCCGCCTTTGTCCGCGCAGTTTTTGATCATCTCGTCCGTCAGGTTCCGGCTGGAGGTGGGACAGACGGTGAGGGAGTTGGAATGGCTGAAGATGCAGGGCTTTTCGCTGTAGTCGATGGCCTCCAGGCTGGTGCGCTCGCCCACGTGGGAGAGGTCCACCACGATGCCCTGGCGGTTCATCTCCCGGATGGCCTGCTCGCCCCAGTAGGTGAGGCCGCCGTTGGCCTTGTCCAGACAGCCGCTGCCGTACAGGTTGGGCTCCATGTAGGTCAGCTGGCAGATGCGCAGGCCCAGCTCTGCCATGATGGACCACTTGTAGAAATCCGCCCCCATGGCGATGGAGTTCTGCAGATTGAAGATCACGCCCACCCGGCCGGTCTTTCTGGCGGTCTCGATGTCCTCCGCTGTCTTGATCTGCATCACCTTGTCCGGGTGATATTTGAACAGGTTGAAATACCCGTACATGTCCTTTAAGACTTCTTCAAAGCCCGCCGCGGGGGAGGAGAGGGTGATGCTCTGGATGTTGATGCCGGACTGCAGCACCCGCTCCAGATAGGGCACGCCGCCGATCTCCGGCGGCTCCGGATTCACCATGTTGCCGCAAAGGCAGTCGATGAAAAGATACTTGTGAAGCAGTTCCTGTGCCCGATCTTCCTGGGCCTTGGTCAGAGTGATGGGTTTCATGAGGAATGGGCTCCTTCCATATGTGGATTTTAAAAGCATGCGGTTTTAAGCGCGCTGTTTCCCCGGAACCTTGATGGTGGCGGCGTAGGCGGAATTGCAAAGCCCCAGCACCGCGGAGAGGATGAACAGGGTCTCGATTCCCAGGGTCTGCCAGACCCAGCCGCCGAACAGGGCGATGAACACCGTGATCAGGTGGTTGACGGAGATGCCGGTGGAGATGGTGGCCCGCACTTCGTCCGGGCTGTCCGCCAGGTCCTGGACGTAGACGTTGGAGGCCATGGAGGCCATGGAGATGACGGAGTCCAGCACGTAGTTGACGCAGCAGACCACGAAGGCCACGTTCATGGGGAAGATGTGGTGCGCGAAACCGTAGAAAAAGCAGACGATCACCAGGATCAGGGTGTCCGCGATCATCACCGTCTTGTAGCCGATGCGGTCGATGAGCTTGCCCACCATCGGGGCCAGAAGGAAACTGGCGATGGAGGTGACGGCAAAGAGCAGGCTGATCACCGAGGTGCCGGCGCCGTAAAAGCGGATCAGCACGTAGGGGCCGAAGGTGAAGAAGACCTGCTTGCGGGCGCCGTAGAAGACCTCCAGCATGTAGTACTTGGTATATTTTTTGCGGAAATAGAAGCGGCGCTTGCTCTCGTCCGAGACGGCGCTGCTGCCTTTTAAGCGGAAGGAGGAGAGGGTGCCCAGGGCCACCAGGGCCGTCGCGACCCAGAAAAAGGCCACAAAGGAGCCCTGGCCGGACAGGAACAGGAAGGCCACGATGATCACCGCGTAGCCTGCCAATGTGCCGATGTGGTACCAGCCGTTCTGGAGCCCCAAGGCCCGGCCTCCGTAGCCGGGATTAGAGTACTCCAGGCAGAGGGTGTTCTTCATGCCCAGCTGGATGTGTTCGCCCAGGGAATAGACGCAGATGGCCAGAGTCACCAGGACCTTGGTGGGGGAGACGATGGCGTGCAGGCCCATGCCGATCAGCATGATGACGGAGCCCAGCTTGTAGATGTTCTCCGCCGAGAGCACGTAGAGCGCGGCCAGGATGAAGACCAGAAACAGACCGGGCAGTTCCCGGAAGAACTCCGCGAAGCCCCGGTCCAGCTCCCCCATCTGGACGATCTCGGACAGATAGTTGTCCAGAACGCCCTTGTAGATGCCGTATCCCAGGCCCATGGTGAGCAGTGAAACAAAAAAGGCCTTGTAGCCGGAGTCTTCTCGAAATACTTCCTTAAATCTGTTCATGAATTCTATCTCCTGACAAGTCCTTTGGAAACTGCGTCAAAATTTGTGACAGTTTAATGATATCGACAGACAGGGGAAAAGTCAACAATACTGCGAGATCCGCAATAAATAGGGCCTCAAATGTTACATATTCTTTACAACGTTTCGTTTGTGTGGTATGATACAAGAACTTTAAAGTGCCGAATCAGTACATTAAGGAGAGTATTCGATGAGATATATCATGAAAGGCGGAACGCCTTTGGCGGGGGACGTGGTCATCAGCGGCGCAAAGAACGCTGCGCTGGGGATCCTGGCCGCGGCCATCATGACGGACGAGACCGTCACGATTGGTAACCTGCCGAACGTCAGCGACATCAATGTGATGCTGGAGGCCATGAAGGAGATCGGCGTGGTGGTGGAAAGGATCGACAGCCATACCATTAAGGTCAACGGCGCCAACATCCATACCGTCGTCGTCAACAACGAACATATCAAAAAGATCCGGGCAGGCTACTACCTGCTGGGCGCGCTGGGAGGCAAATATCACCACGCGGAAGTGGCGCGGCCCGGCGGCTGCAAGATCGGCGAGCGCCCCATCGACCTGCACCTGAAGGGATTCCAGGCGCTGGGGATGAATGCAGTAGAGGAGATGGGGATGGTCCGGGTGGACGCCCCGAAACTGGTGGGCGGCAATGTGTTTATGGACGTGACCTCCGTAGGCGCCACCATCAACATCATGCTGGCCGCCGTGCTGGCGAAGGGGGAGACCTTTATCAAACGTGCGGCCAAGGAACCCCACGTGGTGGACGTGGCCAACATGCTCAATGCCATGGGCGCCAGGGTCCGCGGCGCCGGGACAGACGACATCCGCATCCGCGGCGTGGAGCGCCTGCACGGAGCGAGCTATTCCATTATTCCGGATCAGATCGAAGCCGGCACTTTCATGTTTGCGGCGGCAGCCACCAGAGGCGATGTCGTGGTGCGCAACGTCATCCCGAAGCATCTGGAGGCAACCAGTGCCAAGCTTGCTGAGATCGGTTGCGAGGTTGAAGAG
>JAGAEH010000115.1 GCA_017613225.1 Lachnospiraceae bacterium | reverse complement strand
TTCGCTCATCTTGACGTCGTAGCCGGCCTCGATCAGGCCCTGGGTCAGGACTTTGCTGACCAGGATGGCGCCCTGTCCGCCTACGCCTACCAACAGAATGCTCGTCACTTTACTCATATCGCTCACCTCGTCCTTTCGATGGCGCCGAAGGGGCAGACCTGCGCGCAGACCGTGCAGCCCACGCAGAGCGTCTTGTCGATCGTCGCCTTGCCGTCTTTGAAGAACACTGCCGGGCAGCCCACTTTCAGGCACATCTTGCAGCTGCGGCACTTGTCCGGATCCACCTCGCACAGACCGATGTCGTGCTTCACCTTCTTTAACAGCAGGCAGGGCCTGCGGGTGATGATGGCCGCCGGCACTTCGCTGGCCAGCGCGTCATCCACCGCCTGCTTCATGGCCTTCAGATCCTGGGGATCCACCACGATCACGTTCTCAAAGCCGAAGGCCTTTAAGATGTTCTCCGGCCTTGCCATGGGGGCGGGCTTGCCCATCAGGGTCTCGCCGCTGCCGGGGTTGTCCTGCTGGCCCGTCATGCCGGTGATGGAGTTATCCAGCACCACCGGGATCACATTGCCCATGTTGTAGATGATATCCAGCGCGCCGGTCATGCCGCTGTGGAAGAAGGTGGAATCCCCCAGCACGCCGAAGACCTTCTTTTCGGTGCGGCCGGTCATCTCGAAGGCCTTGCTCATGCCCATGGCCATGGAGAAGCCGCCGCCCATGCAGACCACCGTGTCCATGGCGGACAGAGGCTTGGAACTGCCCAGGGTATAGCAGCCGATGTCGCCGCAGATCACGTAGTTCTTGTTCTTGCCCATCACGTGGAAGAAGCCGCGGTGCGGGCAGCCGGGGCAGAGCGCCGGGGGACGGGGAACGGCCTTCACCGGCAGGTTCTTCACCTCCGGCTCGATGCCGAAGACCATCTGGCGCAGCTTTTCCGGATTCAGTTCATACAGGTTGGAGATCAGCTCCTTACCCACGCAGGGGATGCCGGCCGCCTTGATCTGGTCCTCCATGAAGGGGTCCAGTTCCTCCACCACGTACAGTTTCTCGACCTTAGACGCGAAATCCCGGATCAGGTCCATGGGAAGCGGGAAGGTCATGCCCAGCTTCAGGAAAGAGGCGTCCTCCGGGAAGGCTTCCTTCGCGTACTGATAGGCGATGGAAGCGGTGATGACGCCGATCTTCGTGCCCTTCATCTCCACCGTGTTCAGGCCGCAGGTGTTGTTAAAGGCCTCCAGATCCTTCAGCTTCTGCTCCAGCTTGGGATGGTTCTTAATGGCCTGGGCCGGGGTGCAGACGTTCTGGATGTCGCGGTGATATTCCTTGTGAGGGACTTCCACCCGCTCGCCGAACTCCACCAGGCTCTTGCTGTGGCAGACGCGGGTGGTCATGCGGAAGAGCACCGGGATGTCGAAGCGCTCGGAGATCTCGAAGGCCTCCTTCATGAAGTCCTTGCACTCCTGGCTGTCGGCGGGCTCGATCATGCAAAGCTTCGCCGCCTTCGCGTAGTGGCGGTTGTCCTGCTCGTTCTGGGAAGAATGGCAGGCCGGGTCGTCGACGGAAACGATGACAAAGCCGCCGCCCACGCCGTTGTAGGACGAGGTAAAGACGGGGTCCGCCGCCACGTTCAGTCCCACGTGCTTCATGGCGCACAGGGCGCGCACGCCGGCGATGGACGCGCCGTAGGCCACCTCCGCGGCGACCTTTTCGTTGGGTGCCCATTCGCAGTACAGGCTGTCCCCGTACTGCGGAAGGTTTTCAAAGATCTCGGTACTGGGCGTTCCCGGGTAGGCGGAGCCCACCAGCATGCCGCCCTCGTAGGCGCCTCTGGCGGCAGCTTCATCTCCAGTCATCAGATACTTCATACTCTTCTCCTTCTATGTTTTTTGCTATTCTCAATCCTTATGATAGACGTGGACTACTTCTTCGTCGTTCAGCACCCGCTCCAGGCCGTAGGCCATGGCCTCCATCTCGTATTCGCCCGCCAGCACCACCACCGGCGCGATGGCTTCGATGTAAGGCTTTACCATCCCCGTCAGCTTCTGGGAATTGGCCACGCCGCCGGTCAGGATAAAAGCGTCGATCCTTCCGTGCAGCACGGGGATCATCATGCCGATGCCCTTGGCGATCTGGTAGGCCTGGGCGTCATACACGAGCTTCGCCCACTCGTCGCCCTCGGCGATGCGCCGCTCCACCTCGCGGCAGTCGGAGGTGCCCAGCAGCGCCTTCAGTCCGCCGCCGCCCCGGAGCTTGCGCTGCAGCTCCGCCTTGGTATACTTGCCGGAATAGCACATGTCGACGATGTAGAAAATGTTCGTGCTGCCGGCGCGCTCCGGCGAGAAGGGACCGCCGTCGTCGCTGATGGAATCGATGATCTTCCCGTCCTTGTGGGCGGACACCGAGATTCCGCCGCCCAGATGGGCAATGATCAGGCTCAGGTCCTCATATTTTTTGCCGACGCTCTCCGCGTACTTGCGGGCCACCGCCTTCATGTTCAGCACATGGCAGAAACTGGTGCGCCGCACTTCGGCAAAGCCGGTGATCTTGGCCAGTTCCGGCATGTCGTCCGAGGCCACCGCGTCGTAGATGATGGCCGGGATCCCCTGCGGATCCGCCACTGCCTTCGCCATGAAGGCCCCCAGGTTGGAGGCGTGGGCCGTCACCTTCGGGTCGTTGACCAGGGCGTCCAGCATCTCGTCGTTGACGATGTAGGCGCCGGTCCGAAGCTCCGGGATCATGCCGCCGCGGCCCACCACGCCGTCCAGGTCCTCCGGCTTTACGCCGTGCTTTGCCATGACCTCCAGCACCACGCTGTTGCGCAGCGGAAGCTGGTCCGTCAGCGCGTGGCCGTTGGCGTAGAGTTCCGCGTCCGAATGGACGATGTTCTCCGAAAACAGCTGATCATGATCCACATAGACCGCGATCTTGGTAGAGGTGGATCCGGGGTTGATGACCA
This sequence comes from Lachnospiraceae bacterium, assembly GCA_017613225.1. Taxonomy (GTDB): domain Bacteria; phylum Bacillota; class Clostridia; order Lachnospirales; family Lachnospiraceae; genus UBA3774. The sequence goes on along the minus strand of JAGAEH010000115.1, from coordinate 9,907 downwards.
ATACTTTTTTCATGTTCTCCTCCTGACTCTCCATGTCATCCTGAGCGCAGCCCGCTTTAGCGGGCGAAGTCGAAGGATCCCCTGACTCAGTGCAGGGATCCTTCGTCGCTTCGCTCCTCAGGATGACAGCTTTTTATCCCAGCAGGCAGCCCAGCGCGATGGAGGCCAGCTTCGCCTCCGCCGTATCCGCCCTGGACACCAGCAGGATCGGCGCCTTCGCGCCTACCACGATGCCCGCGTTCTTCGCCCCGGCAAACAGGGTCAGGGCCTTGCCCATGGCATTGCCCACCTCGTAGGTGGGGACCAGCAGGATGTCCGCCTCGCCGGCGCCCGGCGCCGTAAAGTGCTTATGGGCGCAGGCCGCGGGGCTCACCGCCAGATCCAGACTGATGGGACCTGCCACTTCCATGTTGTACTGAGCCCACTTGTCCATGGCCGCCAGCGCCTGAGCGTCCGTCATGGCCACGATCTTGGGATTTACCACCTCCGCGCCGCAGATGCAGGACGCGCAGATCTTTTCGTATCCCAGTTTTTGCAGCGCCTGGGCCGCGTTCTCCAGGATGACCTCCTTCTGCTCCAGCGTCGGCGCCGTATTCAGGCCGCCGTCGGTGTTGACCAGCAGCTTGGGATAGCCCGGCACTTCGTAGAACATCATGTGGGACAGCAGCGCGCCCTTGCGGATGCCGGTCTCCCGGTTCAGGACGGCCCGCATCAGATCGCCGGTGCCGATCAGGCCCTTCAGGATGCAGTTGGCGCCGCCCTCCCGTACGCAGGCCACGGCCTTCGCCGCGCAGTCCGCGTCGGTCTCCGCGTCGATGATCGCAAACGCTTCCGGATCCGCGCCCAGATCGGCAAGCATGGCTTCGATCTGCGCCTGACGACCCACCAGGGTGGCCTCCGCCACACCCATCTCCTTCGCCATCATGACTGCCTCCAGGACCTCCCTGTCATGGGCGGCAGCCACCGCCACACTGCGCTCCGGCATGGCCTTTGCGCGGTCTAAGATCTCCTGCATGGAATGAAGCATAAACTCTCCTCCTGATGGTTATCTTATTTATTGCTTTTTGGATCTGTCCCGGCGGCCTACAGCCTCCCCACGGCAGCCTCCTCGATCATCTTCAGAATGGTCCCCACGGCGTCGCCCTGGTCGGCCTTCTCCATGGCCTCCACATACTGCGCCCGGTTTTCATACAGGGACTCGATCTCCGAAAGCAGCCTCTCCCCGGTAAGCTCCTCTTCCGGCAGCACGGCGGAAAAGCCCTGCTTTTTAAAGCTGTTGGCGTTCAGGATCTGGTCGCCCCGGCTGGCCGCCGCGGACAGCGGGATCAGCAGGTTCGGCTTTCTCAGCTCCAGCAGCTCGCAGATGGCGTTGGCCCCTGCCCGGGACACCACGATGTCCGCCATGGCAAAGACGTCCTTCAGCTCCTCGCTCACATATTCGTACTGAACGTAGCCGGGAATGTCCGTCTTGTGTTCGTCAATGTTGCCCTTGCCGCAGATGTGCACCACCTGGTATTTTTCCAAAAGCTGCGGCAGGATCTCCCGCGCCACCTCGTTGATGTGCTGGGAGCCCAGGCTGCCGCCGATGAACAGGATCACCGGTTTGACGGCAGTCAGCCCGGTAAACACGCGGCCCGCGGTGGCGGTGCCCGTCAGCAGTTCCCTGCGGATGGGGCAGCCCGTCAGCACACCCTTGCTCTTGGGCAGATAGTTTAAAGTTTCGGGGAAATTGCAGCAGATCTTCTTCACCCAGGCGGTGTTCAGCTTGTTGGCCAGGCCCGGCGTCATGTCAGATTCATGAGAAATGACCGGCACCTTTTTGCGGGCCGCTGCCCGCACCACGGGCACGCTCACGAAGCCGCCCTTGGAAAAGACCACGTCCGGCTTCCATTCCTTGATGATCTTCTTCGCCTGACGGTAGCCCTTCTGCACCCGGAAGGGATCCGTAAAATTCTTCCAGGAAAAGTAGCGGCGCAGCTTCCCCGAAGGGACGCCCACATAGTCGATCCCGGCGTCCTCAATGATCTGCTTTTCGATGCCGTCCAGGGATCCGATATACTTGATCTCATATCCCAGTTCTTTTAATCCGGGAACCAACGCGAGATTGGGGGTCACATGCCCCGCCGAGCCGCCGCCCGTCAATATGATCTTTTTCATTTTACCTCCAAAACACACAGGGACGGTCCTTTTGTGTCCGCGCCTCATGTGAAAAGGGGACGGTTCTCTTTTCACATTTCAAAACACAAGCCCTGTCCTCTCAACACAGTTCGACAACAGGATCCTCGTCCAAACGTGAAAAGAGAACCGTCCCCCACTCATCTATACAATACTCAAATCAGCGCCAAAAATCAACCGGGAACGTACTCAGCCCCGAAGCTCTTTGCACAAGGCGTACAGCCTTGCCGCGTGCTTCTGCAGCGTCTCCATCGGCAGCTCCCCTGCTTCAAAGGCCTCTTTCACGGCCTTCAGATCCGCCGCGCTGCCGGGCATCACCACGCCGCCGCCGGAGGAGACGATCTTCGCCGCGTCCGCGAAGGGATGCTTCGAGTTTTTATCCTTCAGCATGGCCACCCACCAGTCGGTCATCAACAGGCCCTCAAAGCCGAACTCCTTCCGCAGGACGTCCTCCTGCAGGTCGCTCCGCTCGCAGGTATGCACCCCGTTCAGCAGGTTGTAGCTGCTCATCACCGCCGCGGGACGGGCCTCCCGGATGCAGATCTCGAAGCCCCGCAGGTAGATCTCCCGCATGGCCCGCTCGCTGACCACGCTGTTGTTCTGGTAGCGGTTGTACTCCTGGTTGTTGGCGGCATAGTGCTTGATGGTCACGCCGCAGTCCCTGTGGCTCTGTACGCCCTTCGTGATGGCCGCCGCCATGTATCCGGTCAGCAGCGGATCTTCGGAATAGTATTCGAAGTTCCTGCCGCAGCGGATGCTCCGGTGGATGTTCAGGGCCGGTGCCAACCATAGATGGACGCCGAAGGCCTGCATCTCGTCCCCCACCACGTCGCCGCAGGCTTCTGCCATCTCCAGGTCGAAGCTCTGGGCCAGGGCCGTCCCGATGGGAAGGGACGTGGCGTACTGCTCCAGGATCTCCGCCCCTTTCGGCGGCTTCTTCGCAAAGAGCCCGGCGAGTTTTACCACGCTCTTCGGCATGAACTCTTCCATGCCGCCCACCTGGCTGCTGCCCACGCCGTACGCCGCCCCGTCCTTTTTCCAGTATCTGGGGCTGATGCGCACCCCAGCGGGGCCGTCCGCCATCACCAGTTCGGGGAAGCCTTTGTCTTCCAGCTGCGATATAGTGGCGCCGGCTGCGCCGGCCACGGTCCTTGCGGCATTGCCCACCACGCTTGCCAGGATCCCGCCCCTGTCATGGGCGCCGACGCTCAAGGCCAGCAGCTCCTCCGCGGAGAGGGCCTGTACCTCCGCCGGGATCTCCTCCTCTTTATCATAATCCACGGTCTCCCGGGGAGTCTTCGCGCTGTTATTGATCAGTTCGGGAAGGTTCTCTTCAGGGGCCTCTCCTCTTAAGATCGCCTCCGCCGCCCGGTGCAGCTCTTCGGCAAAAGCCTCCAGCCGGCTTTCCAGCGGCGCTTCCGCCGCCTCCGGCTTCAGGTCCTCAAAATCCGGCTCGCCCAGGGAGTTCCGGACCTGCTTCAGCACGATGGTCTCCTCCAGGCACAGGCTGCGGCAGAATGCCGCGTTCCGGCTGTCGGTCCCCAGCAGCAGATCGTAGGAGCCCTTCTCCAGGACGTACTGAGCCTTTTCTGCATTAAAGGAAGCGATGTCCCGCAGGTCCAGCCGGACCGTCACGGTCTCCGTCTCCCCGGGTTTCAGCGTTCTGGTCTTGGCAAAGCCCGCCAGGCAGAGCGCCGGCTTGTCCAGCCCGCTCCGGGGCGGCGAAACGTAGACCTGCGCCACCTCTCTTCCGGGGAAGGCGCCGGTGTTTTTCACCTCCGCTTCCACCGTCACCCGGGTGTCCTCCGCGCGCACGCTGCCGCTTCGAAGGGCAAAATCCGCATAGCCCAGGCCATATCCGAAGGGGAACAGCACCTCCTTATTAAATGTGCTGTAATACCGGTAGCCCACGTAGATGCCCTCCCGGTACCGGGTCTCGTCCTTGCCGCCAAAGTCCAGGGGCTGCTGCTGATCCATCGATGCCCAGGTGGTGGCCAGCTTCCCGGAGGGCTGCATCTTCCCCAGCAGGACGTCCGCCAGCACGCAGCCGGTCAACGCCCCCAGCTGGGACAGCAGCAGGATGTTTCCCACCTCCATCACCGGGCTTAAGTCCACCGGACCGCCCACGTTCAGCGCCAGCATGAACCGGGGATAACGGCGGTTCAGCTCCAGAATGTCCCGCACCTCCGTGTCCGTCAGCAAAATGTCTCCCTTTTCAAAGACCCGGTCGCTGCCCTCGCCGGAGATCCGGGACAGCACGTAGACAGCCGTGTCCCCGGCCCCGTCCAGGGGCAGTTGATACTCGGGCTCGGTCATCACCGCGCCAAAGGCTTCGTTGAAGATGGACCGGTGATTCTCCTTTGCCCGGCGGCGGACTTCTTCGATAAACTCCTGCCTCGCCTTGGAAAGGATGCCGTCATAGGCGTCCAGCCAGGCGCCGGTGGTGACCGTAAACCCCGCTGCCCGCAGGCCCCGCTCCGCGTTGATCTTAAAGCGGGTGTTCACCTCCCCCGATCCGGTGCCTCCGGTGATCATGTGCCTGGCGCCGCTGCCGTACAGGGCGATCTCCCCCGCCTCTTTCAGGGGGAAAGCCCCGTTCTTCTTCAGCAGGACCGTGCAGCCTGCCAGCATTTTGTACACGCGTTTTCCGTTGATGCGCTCTCTTTCGGTGAGCGCGGGCTTTTTCTTTTCACTGATTCCGGTCATGTCCGTTCCTCTCTGTCCTGACGCCGTTTTGGGTCATTTGACCCACTATGTCCAAAATTTTAACGTAAATAACTTGTATTGTCCCCACTTAATTCCACAAATAGGCCGTATTAAGTGCTCGTTTTCCCCACTCATCCGCCTTCCGGCGATCTCCGTCCGGCAGTCCTTCCATCCCTATCATAGGGCCTTTGGCCTGCTTCGACAAGAACATTCTTTTTGTTCGGCCCCGTAAATATCCTTCCGTTTCCCCTTGTCACCGCCCCGGCAGTGCGCTAATGTAAAGACAGGACCCACACCCCTGTGTGTTAAAGAAAAGGAGTTCCCCATGATCATCTCAGATCCCAATGAACCCACCGTCCTGCAGCTGGCAGAACGCCACTACGACCGGCAGGAAAACCGCCCCGGCCTGGAGGGGATCCTGATCCCCGGCAAGCGGGGCAAGCTTCTGGCCGCCCTCTACACCGCCGCCGGCCCCGGTCCGCACCCCGCCGTGCTGATCTGCCATGGGATCCCCGGCGTGGAGCGCAATTTGGACCTGGCCCAGTATCTCCGCCGGGAAGGCTTCCACGTGATGACCTTCCACTACAGCGGCAGCTGGGGCAGCGACGGCGATTACTCCATCGCCAACGACCTGGAAGACGCGGAGACGGTGCTGGACTTCATGCTGAATGATACCGGCCGCGGTTTTGATCCCAACAGGATCTTCTGCGTCGGCCACAGCCTGGGCGGTTACGTCTGCGGACAACTGGCCGCGAAGCGCAGCGAGATCCGCGCCGCCGTGCTGCTGATGCCCTGCGACATCGGCCGGGTCCCGCAGATCAAGGAAGACGATCCCGCCGCCTACCGGGCCATGGCAGATCTGTTGGAAGAGGCTTCCCACTGGCTGCGCGGCACCAACGGAGCCGCCCTGCTGAAGGAGGCGGAGGAGAACGCCGCTGATTTTGCCCTGGTCCCCGCGGCAAAGCGGCTGGCCCGCATTCCCCTGCTCTGCGTCAACGGGACACTGGATACCGATACGCCGGACGCCGTCTACTGCGCGCCTCTGCGGGAAGCCGTAAAAGCCGCCGGCGGCACCCTTCTGGAGCACCACGTCTACCCGACGGACCACTGTTTTTCGGACTACCGGCTCACCATCGCTGCCGACATCTGCGATTTCCTTTGGGAGGCACAGAAAGCCAATCTCCCCCTTGCGGGAAATCCCGTCTTTTAGTATAATTTTCTTATTAAAGAATGATCACAGAGAGCCCTTTCCGGTACCGTTCCGGCGCGGCAGGCGCTTTCTGAAAAGGAGGAGCTTATATGAATAAGATATGTCTGGATGAGAGCAGACTGGCCCCGTTCTTAAGCGAGGCGGATCTGGCCGCGCAGGAGGCTGCCGTACTTGCCGCAGCAAAGACCCTGACAGCCAAAAACGGCGCCGGGAACGACTTCCTCGGCTGGATCGATCTTCCCGTCGACTATGACAAAGAAGAATTCGGCCGCATCAAAGCGGCGGCAAAGCGCATCCGCGAGACCTCCGAAGCCCTGATCGTCATCGGCATCGGCGGCAGCTACCTGGGCGCCCGTGCCGCCATTGCCTTCCTGAACGGCGAATACGGCTTTGAAAAACAGGCCCTGCCCATCTACTACGCCGGCAACCAGCTCTCCACTTCCTACCTGAACAAGCTGGTGGAGGCCGTCAAGGACATCGATTTCTCCGTCAACGTCATCTCCAAATCTGGCACCACCACCGAGCCGGCCATCGCCTTCCGCATCTTCAAGGACCTGCTGGAAGAAAAATACGGCAAGGAAGGCGCCGCGAAGCGCATCTACGCCACCACCGACCGGGCCCGGGGCGCGTTAAAGAAACTGGCGGACCAGGAGGGCTACGAGACCTTCGTGGTTCCGGATGACGTGGGCGGCCGCTACAGTGTGCTGACCGCCGTGGGCCTGCTGCCCATCGCCGCTGCCGGCGCGGATCTGGACGCTCTGATGAAGGGCGCTCAGGACGCCAGGGAAGATCTTCTGAACGCGCCTTTCGCTTCCAACATTGCCCTGCGCTACGCCGCCATCCGCAATTTCTTCTACAACAATGGCAAGAGCGTGGAGATCCTTGCCAACTACGAGCCCAGCCTGCACTATGTGGCAGAATGGTGGAAGCAGCTGTACGGCGAAAGCGAAGGCAAGGACGGCTGCGGCCTGTTCCCGGCCTCCGTGGACCTGACCACCGACCTGCACTCCATGGGTCAGTACATCCAGGACGGCCCCCGCATGCTGATCGAGACCGTACTGAACTTTGCCGATCCGGCGGAGCCCTGCATCCTGCCCCTGGCAGAGTCCGACACCGACGGCCTCAACTACCTGGCGGGCAAGCCTCTCACCTTTGTAAACAACGCTGCAATGGAAGGCACCATCCTGGCCCACACCGAGGGCGGTGTGCCGAACATGGTCATCAACCTGCCGGACCGCAGCGAGGAGACCCTGGGCGAACTCTTCTACTTCTTTGAATTCGCCTGCGGCGTCAGCGGCTACATGCTGGGCGTGAATCCTTTCAATCAGCCCGGCGTGGAAAGCTACAAGCGCAACATGTTCATGCTGCTGGGCAAGCCCGGTTACGCGAAATAAGACCTCTTCGATAACAGAAAGGATGGATACCGCACTATGAAAGTCTGCAGCAGAAAGAAACTTCTGGCACTTGCCCTGTGTGCCGTCCTGTGTCTGGGCGCCCTGACCGGCTGTTCCGGCAGCAGGGATCTCAAGATCGGCTCCGCCGGCATCGGCGGCACCTATCATGCCTTTGCCACTGTCTTTGCCAGTATTCTGACAGATGATGACGAGAATCTGAAAGTCGAAGTGCTCACCACCGCCGGCTCCGCCGAGAACCTCAAGCTCCTCTCCAAAGGAGAGATCCAGCTGGCCCTCGCGCAGGCAGATCTTGCGGACGCCGCCTTTAACGGGACCGGAACGGAAAAACTGTCCGGCTTTTCCGCCATCGCCAGCCTCTATACCGAGGCCTGCCAGATCGTCGTCCGCGCGGACTCCGGCATCGCCGCCGTCCCGGACCTGGCAGGTAAGAAAGTTTCCATCGGCGAAGAGGGTTCCGGCACGGAGCAGAACGCGAAACAGATCCTGGAAGCCTACGGCGTAAGCGGCGCCGACGTACTCAACTACGACTATACCACCGCCTCTCAGAAGCTGACGAGCGGTGAGATCGACGCGTTCTTCTGCACCATCGGCGCGCCGAACACCGTCGTGGAAGAGACCGCCAAGAACGTCGGCATCCAGCTCCTGCCCATCGACGGCGCTGCCGCCGATAAGCTGATTACCGCCGATCCCTTCTACATCAAGACGACCATCCCGGCCGGCACATACGGCCTGACGGAGGCCGTGGAGACCCTCGGCGTCCGTGCCCTGCTGCTGGCCAGCGACAAGCTGAGCAAGGTCCAGGCCCAGACCGTGGCCTCCACCCTGTTCGAGCACACCGCGGACCTGCATCTGACGCTGCCCATCGACTTCGTCCTGAACGAGGATCTGGCCACGGCCGGCATCACCATCCCCTTCCACGAAGGCGCCAAGGCCTATTATCAGAGCAAAGGCCTGCCTCAGTTCAAAGACTGACCGCTGTGAAATAGCAAAGGCCCCTGCCGCGGCAGGGGTCTTTTTGTTATGGTTGGACGGCTGTCAGTCCTCTTCGATCATGTGGATCTCCAGGTAGTCGAAATCGATGGTTTCGATAAAGGAATCCGCCCGGAAGCGGGTCTTGGCGATGCGCTGAAACTCCTTGATGTTGGCGTTCAGCCAGATCGGCACGGAAAGGTCGAACCGGCGGCAGGCCTCCTCCAGCCCCGTCAGCACTTTCTTTGTGCGCGTGGCGTCGCTGGCGTCCTCGATCACCGTGTCCGCCAGCAGATGATTGTCTTTTTTTATCTTGACCCACATTCTGAACATGGGTAAAGTATAGCAAAAGGAGACTTCTTTCGCAATATGACAGACCCCGCCGTCCCGATTTTAAGTGATCCCGCCACTGCCCTGCCCGAGGCTTTCCTCGCCCGGGTAAAAGAACAGCTGCATGATGAATTCCCGGCCTTCCTGGCCTCCTATCAGCGTCCGCCCCTGCAGGCGCTGCGGGTCAACACGCTCAAATGCGGCGTACAGGAACTGCAGGCGCTGATCCCCCGGCTGACGGAGCCCGTGCCCGGGACCACGGCAGGTCTTTATTTTCCCGAGGATCTGCGTCCGGGGCTCTCGCCCTGGCACGAAGCCGGCCTCTACTACATTCAGGAGCCCTCCGCCATGCTGGCCGTCCCGGCCCTGGAGGCGCAGCCCGGAGAGATAGTGCTGGATCTCTGCGCTGCTCCGGGCGGCAAGACCACGGCCATCGCCGCGGACATGAAGGGCGAAGGCCTGCTGATCGCCAACGAGATCGTCCCCAAGCGGGCCGCGGTGCTCTCCCAGAACATAGAGCGGCTGGGCATCACCAACGCCGTGGTGACCAACCACGCGCCGGCGGAACTGGCCGGGCGCTTCCCGGAATTCTTCGACCGCATCCTGGTGGACGCCCCCTGCTCCGGCGAGGGCATGTTCAAAAAAGAGCCCCAGGCCATCGAGATGTGGTCCCCCGAAAACGTGGCCGCCTGCGCCGCCAGACAGGACGCGATCCTGGCCGAAGCCGACAAGATGCTGAAGCCCGGCGGCCGCCTGATCTACTCCACCTGCACCTTTGCCCCGGAAGAGGACGAAGGCTGCGTGGAACGCTTCCTGGCCGCCCATCCCGGCTATGACCTGCTCTCCATGCAGACTGTCTATCCCCACCGCTTCCCCGGCGAAGGACAGTTCGTCGCCGCTCTCCAAAAAGAAGACGCGGGGACGGTTCTTCTGTCTTCATTTGGTGAAATGGGGACGGCTCCCTTTTCACCTTCCCGCGGCCGCGCCTCCTCCGCTCTGAAGGAAGCAGTCTCCGCCTGGGAAGCCTTCGCCGACTCTGCAGCACACGGGGGAGCACGCGGGGGAGCACACGGGGACGGTCCTTTTGTGTCAGCACAAAAGG
>JAGAEH010000114.1 GCA_017613225.1 Lachnospiraceae bacterium | reverse complement strand
GGGGCAGACGGCCGCGCAGCTGCCGCAGCCCGTGCAGTCCAGGGGGCTGATCTGCATGGTAAACTTCATGCCCGCCGCCTGTTTTCCGTTCGCGGGCATCAGCTGGATACCGGCAGGCGCAGCTGCCGCTTCCTCTTCGGTGAGAAGATAGGGCCGGATGACTGCGTGGGGGCAGACATAACTGCACTTATTGCACTGGATGCACTTTGACGGATCCCAGACAGGGAGACGGGTCGCGATACCGCGCTTTTCGTAGGCAGTAAGGCCCATGTCGATGGTGCCGTCCTTGTATCTCATCAGGGCGCTGACCGGCAGGTCGTCACCCTTCTGGGCGTTGACGGGATCCAGGAAATTTGTAACGACCGGAGGTACATTCCTCTCCGGCGCCGGCGCGTCTTCTGCCGTCTTCCAGGCTTCCGGCACTTCGATCTTCGTGAGAGAACCGACACCCGCGTCGATGGCAGCCAGGTTCTTTTTCACGACATCCTCACCTTTTGCGAAATAGGTCTTTACAGCGGCGTCCTTCATGTACTGAACCGCGTCTTCAACGGGGATGACCGGCATCAGATGGAAAAAGGCAGACTGCAGTACCAGGTTGAAATGATTGCCCAGGCCGAGGGAGTTGGAAATTTTCGCGGCGTCAATTGTATAGAGGGAGACACCGCGGTTCGCAATGTCGCGTTTGGCCTTGGCGGTCAGGTGCTTTTCCAGCTCCTCAGCGTCATAAGGACAGTTGATCAGATAAGTTCCGCCGGGGCGGATCTCCTCTGTAATGTCGTATTTGTCCAGATAGGTCGCGTTGTGGCAGGCGACGAAATCCGCGGATTTGACGTAGTAGGAAGAACGGATGGGCCTGTCGGAGAAACGCAGATGGCTTCTCGTGAGGCCGAAGGATTTTTTCGTATCGTACTCAAAATAAGCCTGCGCGAACTTTTTCGTGTGGTCGTTGATGATTCCGACGGTATTTTTGTTGGCGCCCACCGTACCGTCCGAGCCAAGGCCCCAGAATTTGCAGCTGACGGAATTGCCCTGTTCCGGATAAAAGGGTTCATGCACTTCGAGGGATGTGTTGGAGACATCGTCGATAATGCCGATGGTGAAGCGGTTTTTGGGATTCTCCTTTTTCAGCTCCTCAAAAACAGCAAGGATCTGGGCCGGAGTGGTGTCCTTGGAGGACAGGCCGTATCTGCCGCCGATGACAGTGAGATCCGAGCGGCCGCGGAGAGCCGTGCATACGTCGGCATAGAGCGGTTCGCCCGCGCTGCCGTACTCCTTGGTGCGGTCCAGTACCGCGATTCCCCTGCAGCTCTCCGGGATGGCGGAAAGGAAGCGGGTGACGTCGAAGGGCCTGTAGAGATGCACCTGTATGAAACCTACCTTCTCGCCCTTCGCGTTCAGATAGTCCACGACCTCCTGGGCGCATCCGGAAACCGAACCCATGGCGATGATCACGCGCTCCGCGTCCGGGGCTCCGTAGTAATTAAAAATATGATATTCCCTGCCGGTGATTTCCGAGAGCCTGTTCAGATAATCTTCCACAATGTCGGGCAGGGCATCATAGTCTGTGTTGCTGGCTTCCCTGATCTGGAAGAAAATATCGGGATTCTGCACCGTGGCGCGCAGCATGGGGTGCTCGGGATTCAGGGCCTGGGCCCGGAAGGCGTCCAGAGCCTCGAAATCGTAGAGGTTTCGAAGATCCTCGTAATCGATCTGCTCCACCTTGTCGATCTCGTGGGAGGTGCGGAAGCCATCAAAGAAGTGTAAAAAGGGAATCCGCGCCTTGATGCCGGCCAGGTGGGGAACGGCGGCCAGATCCATGACCTCCTGTACGCTGCCGGTGGAGAAGATGGCAAAGCCTGTGTTGCGGGTGCTCATGACATCCGAATGATCTCCAAAAATGGACATGGCATGCGCGCCGACGGTCCTTGCCGCCACATGCAGCACACCCGGAAGCCTCTCACCGGCGATGCGGTGCATCAGGGGCAGCATCAGCATCAGGCCCTGCGAGGAAGTGAAGCTGACCGCCAGGCCGCCCGTCTGCAGAGCGCCGTGCACGGCACCGGCCGCGCCTGCCTCGGACTGCATCTCGATCAGCTGTACCCGCTGACCAAACAGGTTCTTTTTCCCGTTAGCGGACCAGACATCAGTTTTGACCGCCATCGGTGACGACGGTGTGATCGGATAGATCGCAGCGACTTCGGAAAAAGCATACGCCACATAAGCGCAGGCTTCGTTACCGTCTACAGCCACATATTTTCTGGGTTTATCTGACATAATAAAATATTTCCTCCTTATGCAGTCACAATCCCGGCAGCCTTCTGCAGGCCCAGCTTTTCGATCGCCATCTCCCGCATCTTGAATTTCTGGATTTTGCCCGCGTCGTTCATGGGGAAACCGTCTACGAAATCAATATATTTGGGCACCTTATGTTTGGCCATGTGGTCCAGCACGTACTGCTTCATTTCCGCTACCGTCATCTCCTCGCCCTCTTTGAGGATGATGCAGGCCATGATTTCCTCTCCCAGTGCCTCATCCGGCACGCCGATGACCTGGACATCGCTCACCTTGGGATGGGTATAAATAAACTCCTCGATCTCTTTGGGGTAAATGTTTTCTCCGCCGCGGATGATCATATCCTTGAGCCGGCCCGTGATCCGGTAGTTGCCCTCCGGCGTCCGGCAGGCCAGGTCTCCCGTGTGCAGCCAGCCGTCCTTGTCAATGGCAGCCGCGGTTGCTTTGGGCATCTTGTAATATCCCTTCATGATATTGTAGCCGCGGGCGACGAACTCGCCGATTACCTCGTCCGGGCAGTCCTCGCCGGTCTCGGGATCCACGATCTTGCATTCAATCTCCGGGAAGGCGCTTCCTACTGTCGCCACACGTACCTCCAGCGGATCCGTTGTCCGGCTCATGGTACATCCGGGAGAAGCCTCCGTCTGGCCGTAGACGATGACGATCTCCGGCATGTGCATTTTTGTCACGACGTCCCGCATGACCGAAATCGGGCAGGGACTGCCGGCCATGATTCCGGTGCGCATGAAGCTGAAATCGGTCTTTTCGAAATCCGGATGCTCCAGCATAGCGATAAACATGGTGGGCACGCCGTGGAAGGCTGTCACATGCTCGTTGTTGATGCAGGCCAGAGAGGATTTCGGTGAAAAATAAGGAATGGGCAGGATGGTCCCGCCGTGGGTCATGGTGGAGGTCATGGCCAGCACCATGCCGAAACAGTGGAACATGGGCACCTGGATCATCAGCCTGTCCGCTGTCGACAGATCCATGCCGTCCCCGATGCTCTTGCCGTTGTTTACAATATTATAATGGGTCAGCATGACGCC
>JAGAEH010000113.1 GCA_017613225.1 Lachnospiraceae bacterium | reverse complement strand
CGAAGCCGTTGGTGGCCAGATCCGTCACGCCCATATCCTCCGCCTTGTAGACCAGTCCGGCCGTCTCACCGGGCAGGTCCACACCGCTCTGCCTGCCGAAGCCGAAGGTGGTCTGGAAATTGGAGAATTTCTGCCGGCCCATGCGCTCGACGATGTCCATCATCGCCGAGTTGCAGGAATATATCAGGGACTGCTTTAAAGTGACCACGCCGTGGGTCTTGTTGCACTTGACCGTCACTTCATGGCCTTCGGAGCCGAATACCTTGGCGCCGGTGCACTCGTATTCATGACCGGCATCCGTAGCGCCTTCTTCCAGGGCCGCAGCCACAGTGAAAGGCTTCGCGGTGGAGCCGGGCTCATAGGCATCTGCCACGGCGAAGTTGCGCCAGATCGCCGAATAGGCTTCGGTGCGCTCCTCGTCCGTCATGGCTTCCAGCTGTTCGTCCTTATAATAGGCGGAGACATCTGTCGGATCGTTCAGGTCATAATATTTATCGGTGGCCAGCGCCAGGATCTCCCCATTGTTGGGATCCATCACGATCACACCCAGGTTGGCGCATTTGTGGTTCGACATGAAGCTCTTGACCGTTTCTTCCACGATGGTCTGCACCGAATAGTCGATGGTGCTGACGATGGTATTGCCGTTGGTGGCCTCCACCGTGTTGCGCTCGGCCACGCCGTCGTCGTTGATATAGCCGTAGGTCAGGCCGTTCACGCCCACCAGCTCGTCATTGTAGTACTGTTCCAGGCCCCAGTTGCCGCGGGAGGCGTCACGGCCGGAGAAGCCCAGAACAGTACATGCAAAATCATTCATCGGATAGTAGCGTTTGTACTCAGTCTCGAACCAGACACCGCTCACCTTGCCGTTCCGGTCCTTTTTATCCCGCGCGTTGTACTCATTCTGATAGTCCAGAAACGCATTCTTCTCCTCTTCGCTCAGGTCTCTCGAATAACGGGTGTAGCGGTTTTCCGGATTCTCTTCGATCAGGGCCTTCAGTTCGTTCTTGTCATAGCCGTAGACTGTATTTAAGGCTTCCAGTGTCGCCGCTTCGTTCACCCCGTTATTGAACAGGATCACCGAAGGATCCAGGATCAGGATGTACACGCGTTCGCTGGTGGCCAGAAGGGAGCCGTTGCGGTCCGTGATATCGCCGCGGCGGAAAGAGATGGTGGAACTGGAGTAGTTCTGCTGTGTCAGCACTACCTTGCTGTAGTCATCCCCCTGCGTTCTGACGATATGGATCAGGACCCCCGATAATACGAGCAAGGCCGCCGCCACCAAGATGAAGATGAACGCCAGCCTATTTTGGAGGTTGCTCTTATATGCTGTTTTCGCTGCCCTCTGACGCCTTTGCAGTTTGGCTCTCTTGGGCTCAGTTCCTTGGGATTGCCTCATTTTGCACTACGTAACTGCCTTCGTTCTGCCGGTAGCGGATGATCTGGTCTTCGCTCGGGTAGACCATTCCGTACTCCCCTACCGCGATCTCATAGACTTCGTTGATATCTACGTTCTTTTCCATGTAGACCCTTGCCGCGCTGTTGTCCGACTTCAGCGTGTTCAGCTGGGCGGTCATCGTTGCCAGTTTCTTTTCGGCATTGGTGATCTGTCCGGAGACGGATACCACCATGATCACAGCAGTGAACAGGATCGCGACCATCACGCCCAGGAAAGCCATGTAGGCCGGGGTCAGGTAGGCGATGTTCCGGCGGTTGCGGCGGACGACCCTGCCGACCTTCGGCTCCCGTTCGGGAGCGGGGATCTGGGCCTGCTGTTCGGAGACCTCCGGCACAGGAAGAACATTGCCGGCCACAGGCAGCTCCAGCTCATCGAACAGAGCCTGCCTGGCTGTATTTCCATCAATTGTGAAATATCTCTTTTCCATTCCTATGCCCTTTCGAAGATCCGCAGTTTTGCGCTTTTCGATCTTCTGTTGGTCTCCTGCTCTTCCTCATCGGGAAGGATCGCCTTCTTCGTGATCACTCTGCCCTTGCTCACCCTGCCGCATACGCAGACGGGGAAACTCTTCGGGCAGATACAGGGGTCTTCTGCTGTCTTAAACTTATTCTTAACGATCCGATCTTCCAGCGAGTGGAAAGTGATCACGCAAAAGCGTCCTCCCTCTGCGAGATGATCGATCATAACGTCGATGCTCTCCTCCAACACGGCCAGTTCCCGGTTCAGCTCGATGCGGATCGCCTGGAAGGTACGCTTGGCGGGATGCCCGCCGGTCTTCTGCACCTTCATCGGGATCGCCGCTGCGATGATCTGCGCCAGCTGACCCGTCGTCTCGATTGGTCCGTGCTCTCTGTTATTGACAATGTGCTTTGCGATATTCTTCGCGAACCGGTCCTCTCCGTAGTCCCGGATGATGCGGTAAAGCTCCGCTTCCGAATAGCCGTTGACGATGTCTGCCGCTGTGGCCGTCTCCTCTGTGTCCATCCGCATGTCCAGCGGTGTGTCCACCAGGTAGGAGAAGCCCCGTTCTGTGGTGTCCAGCTGATGGGAGGAGACTCCCAGATCCAGCAGGATGCCGTCTGCCTTTTCGATGCCCTGCTCCTTCAGGATCCTTTCAAACTCGCCGTAATTGCTCTTCACTACGGTGACCCGGAGATCCCCGCCGAAGCGGCCCTGAAGGGTCTCGATCGCATCGCTGTCACGATCGATGCAGACCAGTCTTCCATTTTCGCCGAGGCGCTTGAGGATCTCTGCGGAATGTCCGCCGCCTCCGGCAGTGCCGTCTATATAGATGCCGTCCGGCCGGATGTTCAGGCCGTCGATGGTTTCATGCAACAGAACCGGTATGTGGGAAAAACCGCCCGGTTCCACTAGATGCCCAGTCCTTCCAGGTTCATGGCCAGCTCGTTCAGATCGTCATACGTGCTGGCAGCCTGCCACAGGGCCTTATCCCAGATCTCGATGTGGCTGCCGACGCCGGCCAGGACCACATCCTTCTTTAAGTGGGCCATCTCGCGCAGTTTTGCCGGAAGCAGGATACGTCCCTGCTTGTCCACCTCACAGGTGCAGGCGCTGGCCAGGAAATACCTGGAGAACTTGCGCGCGGAGGGGTTGGAAACGGGGAGGGCATACAGCTTTTCCTCGAAGGCCTTCCATTCTTCGTCCGCGTAGACGTAAAGGCAGCCATCCAGACCTGCTGTGACCACGAAGAGGTCGCCCAACTGCTCGCGGAACTTAGAGGGCATGATCAGTCTGCCCTTCGCATCCACGGTATGGTTGTATTCGCCCATAAACATGTTGGTCGCTCTCTCCTTTCTCCATTTTTCACCACTAACAACCACTTTTTACCACTTGCCTCCATTCTATAGGGAAAATATGGGAAATGCAAGCACTTTTTCCTTATTTTTTCAAGGAATTTCGCGGCTTTCCGCGCTCCACAACATGTGGCGCAGCGAACATATTTTCGCCCCCGTATCGGCCGTTTTCGGGGTGTATTCAGGGCATTTTCAGAGGAAAAAACAGGGAAACTTGAGAAAAAAAACGATCTGTGGTAGAGTGATCCTGAAAAGAAATACGGAGGTGATCAAATGGCATTATTACATATGAGTGCAGATGATTTTAAAAACTACGTTGCCGAGGGAAAAGGCGCTGTGATCGTGGACTTCTTCGCCACCTGGTGCGGGCCCTGCAAGATCCTGGCCCCTTACATCGAGGAGCTGGCCGCCGATTATGACGGCAAGATCACTGTCGGAAAGCTGGATATCGATGAGAACATGGAGATCGCACAGGCTATGCGCATCGCCGCCGTTCCCACCGTGATGTTCTTCAAGGACGGCAAGGCCGCTGAGACCCTTGTGGGCGTACAGCCTATGAGCGCGCTGAGAGCAGCCGCGGAGAAATTGCTATAGATCAAATGATGTGAAAAGGGCCGGCACAGAGTGCCGGCTCTTTTATT
>JAGAEH010000112.1 GCA_017613225.1 Lachnospiraceae bacterium | reverse complement strand
TGGTGTCCCTGTGCATCCTGGCCCCGGTCAAGGGCTTTGTGCTGATCTTTTCCGGCTCCCGGTTCTTCCTGCACGGGGTATGCCCCATCCTGTCCATCCTGACCTTCTGCTGCTTCATCAACAGCCATATGGTCCGCCTGTGGGAGTCGCCGCTGGCGCTGATCCCCGTGGTCATCTACACCGGCGTCTACCTTGTCATGGTGGTCTTCATCGGCGAAGAGCACGGCGGCTGGAACGACTTCTACGGCTTTGCCACCCGGGTCCCCCTTTGGCTCTCCCTGGTGCTGATCCTGCCCGTGACCTTCGGCATCGCCACCCTGCTGCGCCTGGGGCACAACAAGTGCTGCCAGCGCCGCCGGGAGAAGGACGCGGCCCTGTACCAGGAAGCCTACACCGGCGTCGATCTGCGGCAGGCGGTGGCGGAGATGGCCCGCGCCGCCAGGAAGGAGCTCAAGATCAACAGCATCGTGATCCCGTCCCAGACCATCGGGTACATGATCCAGAACAGCGGCTCCGACCTGGACCCCACGGAGGCATGCAGGCGCTATCTTGAGGCCTTCCTGGAGGAAGGATAAACGGAAAACGATACAGTGGACGGTCCCGCGTGCCGCGCAGCACGCGGGACCGTCCGCTGATTTTTGCGCGAGGCATCCGCCCCTACGGCTTTATTCTGGAGAAAATCTGATAAAAAACGAAAAAACTGCTTGACAAATACAATACTACGTGATACGATGTATTACGCAATGAGATGTATCACGCGAAGGGAGGTATTGTATGGACGGCCAACTGAAGCGCGGGCTGCTGGATGTGTGTGTGCTCGCGGCGATCAAGAACGAGGCTTCCTACGGCTACCGGATCATCAAGGACATGAAGCCCTATCTGGAGCTCTCCGAGTCCACGCTGTACACCGTTCTGAAGCGGCTGGAGACGGCGCGGATGCTGACGGTGCAGACGGCGGAGCATGGGGGCAGGCTGCGGAAGTACTACCACATCACGCCCCTCGGCCTGGGGCGCATCGAGGAATTTCGGGACGAATGGAAGCAAATCGAATCGGTCTACCGATTCATCACCAGGGAGGATGGAGTACAGTGACGAAAGCAGAATTTTTAGACGCGCTCCGCGCAAAGCTGGCGGGGCTGCCGCCGGAGGAGGCCGCGGAGCGGCTGTCCTTCTACAATGAAATGATCACCGACCGGATGGAGGACGGGATCGCGGAGGAGGAGGCCGTCGCCGAGCTCGGCACGGTGGACGACGTGGTGAACCAGATCATGTCCGAGATCCCGCTGTCCACGCTGGTCCGGCAGAAGGTAAAGCCCAGGCGGGCGCTGAAGGTCTGGGAGATCATTCTGCTGGTGCTGGGCTCCCCGGTCTGGCTGCCCCTGCTGATCGCGGCCTTCGCCGTGGGCCTGTCGCTGTACGTTGTGGTCTGGGCAGTGGTTATCTGCCTGTGGGCGGCGGTGCTGTGCCTGGCGGTGGGCGTCCTCTGGTGCCTGATCCAGGTCTTCCGCTACCAGACCGCGGGCAATCCCGGCGGCGCGCTCTGCGCCGGCGGCGCGGCGCTGATCTGCGCGGGCCTGGCCATCGCGCTGTTCTTTGCCTGCAAGGCCCTCACCAAGGGCGTGATCCTGCTGGCAAAGCGGATCGTTTTGAGCATCAAATCCCGGATCGCGGGAAAGGAGGCGGCAGTATGAAAAAGGGTTGGATGATTGTAGCGGCCATTCTGGTGCTGGTGGGCCTGGGGGTCTGCCTGGGAGGCCTGTCTCTCCTGCACTTTGATTTCAAGAAGCTGGACACCCGGCAGATGGAGACGAACACCTACGCGGTCAGCGAGGCCTTTGAGAGCATTTCGATCCATGCCGAGACGGACAAGATCACTTTCCTGCCCGCCGAGGGCAAGGCCTGCCGGGTCGAGTGCAGGGAGTCGAAGAAGCTCACCCACGAGATCGGGGTGGAAAGCGGCGCCCTGACCGTCACCACGGTGGACAAGCAGACCTGGTTCAGCCAGATCGGGTTCCACGTGGACAGCCCGGCGATCACGGTCTATCTGCCGGAGAAGGACTACCGGGACCTTGTCATCGAAACGGACACGGGCGACATCGCGATCCCGGAGGACTTCACCTTCCAAACCGTGCAAATCAAGGGCGACACCTCGGACGTGAAATGCAAGGCCAGCGGCAGCGACCGCATGGACATCGCCCTGAGCACCGGCGATATCGACCTCTCAGGCATCCAAACCAAGGCCCTGAGCCTTTCCGTTTCCACCGGAAAGGTCTCCGTCGATTCAGCGACGTGCAAAGGCGACGTGGCTATCCACGTCAGCACCGGCAAGGTGAAGCTGAACGGCCTGACCTGCGGCAACCTCAGCACCGACGGCAGCACGGGCAATATCACCCTGAAGGACACGGTGGCCGACGGCGCGCTGCGCATCCAGCGCAGCACCGGCGACGTCAAGTTCGACGGCGCGGACGCGGCGGAGATCTACGTGCAGACCAGCACCGGCGACGTGACCGGCACCCTGCGCACCGAAAAGGTCTTCAT
>JAGAEH010000011.1 GCA_017613225.1 Lachnospiraceae bacterium | reverse complement strand
GGCCCTCAGCACCGCCTTGACGAACTGATAGGTAGGAGCCACGTCCTCAAAGCCGGAGCAGGGGATGGCGTTCATCACGCGGGGGTCGTGGGCGTCGAAGGTGATGATGTTGGAGACGCCCATGCCCACCAGCTCCTGCAGAGCCATGGCGCAGTCCAGGGACTCCCTCTTCATGCGCTTGTGCTGGCGGCTCTCATACAGGAAGGGCATGATCACCGTGATCTTCTTCGCCCTGCCGCCCGCGGCGGCGATGATGCGCTTCAGGTTCGCGAAGTGATCGTCGGGGGACATGTGGGACTTGATCCCGTACATGTCGTAGGTCAGGCTGTAGTTGGTGACGTCCACCAGGATGTAAAGATCTTCTCCGCGGACGCTCTGGTTGAGCACGCCCTTTGCTTCGCCGGAACCGAACCGGGGCAGGGATACGTCGACCAGGTAGGAATCCTTGTGATATCCGTCGATATCGTTGACTCTGTCGCTGCGCCACATTGTGATGTAGTCGTCTACTCTTTTCGCCATCTCCTCACAGCCGGGCATGGCTACGATCCCCAGCGGTCCAACCGGTATGGCGTGCGCATACGTCGTATCACTCGGTTGCTTGATCTTGTTCATAGCTCCTCCTGTTCTATCTGAATTTAAATCACACACGTTCCAGCCAGTCCTCCGGCAGCCCGGCCGCTTTCAGCAGACCGCTCTTCTTTTCCCGAAGGGCTACGATGCGCTGCTTTAAGGCTTCCGCCCGGGCCTCCGCACCGTTCAAAAGTTCCAGATCCCGTCTGGCGGACAGATCGATGATCTCCGCCTCCACGGCCTCGAAGTCCGGAATGTCCTGCAGCAGCACGGCGCGGCGCTCTGCCAGCACCTCCCGCTCCCGATCCAGACGGTCCTCTTCCCTGCGGCGTTCCTGCCTGCGGATCTGCACTGCCTGGGCGTTCTGGGCCTCGGCCTGCTTAAAGCTGTCCCGGCCCGCTGCCAGAATACGCTCGGCGTCCGCCGGGCTCTTCACCCCGGCTTCATTCCAGTTTTTCAGGATCTTGTCCGTATAATCAAAGGGTTGCTTGACGTTCTTGCGCATGGCTTCGGCACAGGCCATCTGGACCACTTCGATGGGGAAGCCCCACTGTCTGGTCCACTTGTCCACCAGCTGTTCCTCCCG
Organism: Lachnospiraceae bacterium; assembly: GCA_017613225.1. Classification (GTDB taxonomy): domain Bacteria; phylum Bacillota; class Clostridia; order Lachnospirales; family Lachnospiraceae; genus UBA3774. The sequence continues at coordinate 6,292 of JAGAEH010000011.1, read as the reverse complement.
CTCCACGGCCGCCCGGCCGTAGATGCCGAAGGATCTCAGCACCGCGTAATAATTGCCTGTGGAAAGGCGGTAGGAACGGACCTGCATCTTTGCCTGCTCCAGCGTCTCGATGCCGTCCTCGTACCAGCCCATGGCCACGCTCTTTAAATATTCCGTCTTTTTCTTTCCGCTGTCCGCGCAGTACTCGATCAGATATTCGATCACGTCCACGGGGAAATTCAGTCCGTCGTACATCCAGGCCAGAAGCTCCAGGTCCTTCGGCTTTAAGGTCCTGGCCAGATATTTCTCCGCCACATACACCAGCAGGGCGAAGTCCTCGTCCTGGGAGAGCTCTTCCGTGGTGCGGCAGGCCTTTTCCGGCACGGGCCTGGCCTTGGGCGGCTCAGGCTCCTGCGCCGCCGGCTTGGGAGCCGGTTCCGAAGGCTGTGAAGGCACGGCGGTCTCTCCCGGAGCAGAGCCGGCGCCGTCGAAGCTGTTGATGATCATCTCAGCCAGGTCGCCGCCCTGGCGGGAAAGCCTGATCAGCCCCGCGTTTTCCCAATAGGAAAGCGCCCGCATCACGTCCTTTTCCGTGATGTCGAGACGATCCGCGATCTCGGAGACCGTCAGTTCCCTGGTGCCTGCAAGGCGCAGGAGCAGCAGATAGACCTTGACGTATTCTCCGTTCGCGGCTGCCATATAGCGGTCGATGAACGTATTCTGTACGATCGTCTGACCGACGTTGACATGACTGACCAATACCAAAATATCCCTCCGTGCTCAAAGGCGAGCACGGTTAATATAACACACCGGGATAGATTTGAAAAGAGCCCCGGCCCCCGCGGGGGCGCCGCTGTGGACAATGTGGATAAGGTGGATAAGTGCCGTTTTCCGCGTAAAATCGAACAGGGTTATCAACAGCCGAAGACTGTCGATAACCCTGTGGATGTTGTGGATATTGTGGATAACTATTTCCCAAGCAGCTTATCTGCAACAATATCAATGTCTCCCGCACCCATAGTTATCAACATGTCCCCGTTCATAGAATTTTCTAACAAAAAATTTAAAATTTCATCAAAAGAGGGGAAGTAATAGGCCTCCGTGCCCAATTCCCTCAGCCGGTCGGCCAGCTGCTTCGATGAAACACCCAATGTGTCGGCCTCTCTGGCCGCGTAGATATCCGCCAGGACCACCACGTCCGCCTGGGACAGCTCCCTGGCAAAGCCGTCAAACAGCCGCTTCGTCCGGGTGTAGGTGTGAGGCTGGAAGATGCAGACCACCCAGCCGGGCCAGCAGACCCTGGCCGTTTCCAGCGTGGCTTTGATCTCGTCCGGATGATGGGCATAGTCGTCGATGATCTTGATGCCGCCCAGCACGCCCTTCTTTTCAAAGCGGCGGTGCGTGCCCGAAAAGTGCTTCAGGCCCCGGGCGATGGCTTCCATGGGCAGGCCCAGCCTGCGTCCCACGGCGATGGCCGCCAGGGCGTTGCCCACGTTGTGGACGCCCGGCACGGACAAGCTCATGGGATAGGATTCCCCCGTCGCCTTTTCCAGTACGGTGAAGGAGGCACGGCCGTCTTCGTCATAGCGAAGGTCCGCGGCGCGGTAGTCGTCCTCCGGGCGCTTGCCCACCGTGCAGAGCCGGCAGGCCACCGGCGCCATCAGCTTTTCAAAGTCCTCGATCCCGCTGTCGATGACGATCATGCCGCCCTCGGGCACGTTCTGTGCGAAGCGCAGGAAAGAGGCCCGGATGTTTTCCAGGTTCTTGAAGAAGTCCAGATGGTCTTCCCGGATATTCAGGATCACAGCGATGTCGGGATAGAAATGGTGAAAACTGTTGGTGTATTCGCAGGCCTCCGCCACGAAGAGCCCGGAATTGCCCAGCCGCAGATTGCCGCCGATGGTGTCCAGCATGCCCCCCAGCGTAACGGTGGGGTCCATTCCGCCCGCCAGCAGGATCTCCGTCACCATGGAGGTGGTGGTCGTCTTGCCGTGGGTGCCGGAGACCGCGATGGAGGTCTGATAGTTGGCCATGACCTGGCCCAGAAGTTCTGCCCTTGACAGCACAGGACCCCCGCGCCTGACTGCTTCGTCAAACTCGGGGTTCCCCTCATGGACAGCCGCCGTATAGACTGTCAATTCGATGTCGTCCGTGATGTTTTCGGCCTTCTGGCCGATGATCACGGGAATGCCCTGGGCTTCCAGCTTGTCCGTCAGCTCCGAACGCTTCGAATCGGAGCCGGACACAGGAAAACCGCGCTGCACCAGGATCATGGCGAGACCGCTCATGCTGATGCCGCCGATCCCAATGAAGTGTGTCCGGACTGGCTTGTTGAAATCGATCTGATACATAGGCCTCTTACGGTGCCGCGGTGGTGTCGGCTTCTGTCTCCGCGGCGGATTCAGATTCAGTCTCCTCTTCGCTCTCGTCTTCGTGGTCGTGGTCGTGCTCGTCTTCGTCCTCGCTCAGCAATCCGGCGTAGTCGTTGATGCTGTAGTTGGAGACGTCGTAGGTCGGCAGACTGTTCTTGTGGGACTTATAGGCATTGATGCCGGTAAAGACCAGGGCGACCACGATGAGGGCAGCCACCGCGAGAAGAGCGATCTTTGTGGACATCGATCTGATCTTGTCCTTTTTCTTCTGATTCTCGATCGTCTCTTTGCGCTTTGCTTTTTCGGCCTTGTAGGCATCTACTTTTTTCTGACTCATTGTGTTGACCTTTCTAAGTGAAATAAATGATATCTGATTAATGATACTCCTATCCGGGCGATTCTGCAAGAAAAAATCTTTACATCCGTCGGATATTATGCGCAGTCTTTCGATTCTTTCCGCATCGGGGCCGGTTCAATCCTCATAACCGCCCGGATTATGGCTCTGCCAGCGCCAGGCGTCTTCGCACATCTTCTCCAGCCCGTACTTCGCGGTCCAGCCCAGCACCCGCTTGGCCTTCCCGGTGGCGGCGTACATCTTGGGGATGTCCCCCGGCCGCCTGTCCGCGATGCGGTAGTTGATCTTCTTCCCGCTGGCCTTTTCAAAGGCCGCGATGACCTCCAGCACGCTGTAGCCGTGGCCGGTGCCCAGGTGGATGGCCTCGATGGGATCTTCCATGGCATCCAGCCTGGCCACTGCCGCCACATGGCCTTCCGCCAGATCCACCACGTGGATGTAATCGCGGATGCAGGTGCCGTCCGGCGTGTCATAGTCGTCGCCGAACACGGAAAGCTGCGGCAGCTTGCCCACCGCCACCTGGGTGATGAAAGGCATCAGGTTGTTGGGGATGCCGTTGGGATCCTCCCCGATGCGGCCGCTCTCGTGGGCCCCCACCGGATTGAAATACCGCAGCAGGATGATGCGCCAGTCCGGCTCCGCCTTGGCCAGGTCCCCCAGCATCTCCTCGATCATCAGCTTGGTGCGGCCGTAGGGGCTCATGGCAGCCAGAGGGAAGCTCTCGTCGATGGGCACCGAAGCCGGCTCGCCGTACACCGTGGCCGAGGAGGAAAAGATCAGTTTTTTCACGCCGTGGGCCCGCATGGTCTCGCACAGCACGATGGTGCTGATCAGGTTGTTGTCAAAGTATTCCATGGGCTTTTCCACGGACTCTCCCACCGCCTTCAAACCGGCAAAGTGGATCACGCAGTCGATGGATTCCGCCGAAAACAGCTCTTCCATGGCCCGGCGGTCCCGCACGTCCGCCTCATAGAAGCGGAGGGTCTTTCCCGTCATCTCTTCGATGCGCCGCAGGGACTCCCGGCTGGAATTGACCAGGTTGTCGGCCACCACCACGTCCTTATTCTGTTCCAGCAGCGTCAGTACCGTATGGCTTCCGATGTAGCCCGCGCCGCCTGTCACTAAAATGCTCATTCTGATTCTCCGTCTTTTATTCCTGCGGGGACAACTCTTCCCGCTTATCCGAGATACTTTTTCAGCTGCTCCGCCTTGTCCGTCTTCTCCCACGGCACGTCCAGGTCGTCCCGGCCGAAGTGGCCGTAGGCCGCCACCTGTTTATAGATGGGCCGGCGCAGATCCAGCATCCTGATGATGCCGGTGGGACGCAGGTCGAAGTTCTCCTTCACGATCTCCACCAGCTTTTCGTCCGGCAGCTTCCCGGTGCCGAAGGTGTTCACGTTGATGGAGGTGGGGTTGGCCACGCCGATGGCATAGGCGATCTGGATCTCGCACCGGTCCGCCAGGCCCGCCGCTACGATGTTCTTGGCCGCGTAGCGGATGGCGTAGGCCGCGGAACGGTCCACCTTGGTGGGATCCTTGCCGGAAAAGGCGCCGCCGCCGTGGCGAGAGTAGCCGCCGTAGGTGTCCACGATGATCTTGCGGCCCGTCAGGCCGGAATCACCGGCGGGACCGCCGATCACGAAGCGGCCGGTGGGATTGATGTAGTATTTCGTGTTCACGGCCATGTCCGCCGGAACGATGGGATCGATCACATATTTGCGGATGTCCTCGTGGATCTGCTCCTGGCTCACGTCCGGGTCGTGCTGGGTGGAGACCACCACGCTGTCGATGCGCACGGGCTTTCCGTCCTCGTACTCCACGCCCACCTGGGTCTTGCCGTCCGGCCGCAGGTAGGTCAGCGTGCCGTCCTTGCGGACCTTCGTCAGCTGCTTCGCCAGCTTATGAGCCAGAGAGATCGGGTAAGGCATGTACTCCGGGGTCTCGTTGGTGGCGTAGCCGAACATCATGCCCTGGTCCCCGGCGCCGTTGTTCTCCTCGTCCGCGGGAGCCTCGCCGTCCGTGGACTCCAGCGCCTTGTCCACGCCGAGGGCGATGTCCGCGGACTGTTCGTTGATGGCCACCAGCACGCCGCAGGTGTTGCCGTCAAAACCGTAGTCGGACTTGTCATAGCCGATCTCCAGCACAGTGTCCCGGACGATCTTCTGGATGTCCACGTAGGCCTCGGTGGAGATTTCCCCCATCACCAGCACGAAGCCGGTGTTGGCGCAGGTCTCGCAGGCCACGCGGCTCTTGGGGTCCTGCTTTAAAAGCTCGTCCAGGATCGCGTCCGAGATCTGGTCGCACATCTTGTCGGGATGTCCCTCGGTCACAGATTCCGATGTAAATAAAGTCTTTGCCATTTTTCCTCCTATAATGGGGCAATAAAAAGGCCCGCGTCAAGCGGACCTGTGAACGTCTTTCCTATTCCACAAAGCCCCTCATTGTTCGATTGCTCGCTCAGGTTGGCACCTTCCATGTTTCAGGGGTTGCCGTGATATCACAGATCCTTCGGTCTCCATCACTCTGAATGAGAGTATTGTTTTGTCAGTACCATCATACACAGTCTGCGGGGAAATGCAAGGGCAAATGTGAAATGGGGACGGTTCTTTTTTCACATTTGCCGTATGGACAACCCCGCCCGTTCGTTCTATATTGGTCTCAGATCATTATATCAGGGGCTTTTCACATGAAGAACAAACGATTCGGCGACCGCAAGGACGGCAAACTTTTACGCGACCTGGACGGCATGCATTTCATCATGCCCATCATCTATCCCAACCGCTGCGACAACGAGGCTTTTATTTCGGAGCGGATCGATCTGACCAATGCCGAAGCATGGCTGAAGGAGAAGAACGCCGCGCCGGAGAAGCCCGGCTACTCCGTCTTCGACCTGATCGTCACCGCCATCCTGAAGACGGTGACGCTGCGTCCGAAGATGAACCGTTTCATCGCCAACTGCAATACCTATGAGCGGAACGAAGTCTCCGCCTCCTTCGTGGTCAAGAAGGATTTTAAAGACGACGGCGCGGAGGGGCTGGCCTTCATCCACTCCAAGGGGGAGCATACGGTGGCTGACATCCACGAAATGATCCGCAGCGAGATGGAGCGCTACCGTTCCGGCAGCAGCGGCAGCACCGAGGACGCCATGGAGTTCTTCAACCATCTGCCCCGGTTTCTGGGCAAATTCCTGGTGCGGTGCATCATGTTCCTGGACCGCCACGGCTGGGTGCCCCAGTCCCTGATCAGCGAAGATCCCTACTATTCTTCCATCGTGCTGACCAATCTGGGCTCCATCCGCATGCGCTCCGGCTATCACCACCTGACCAACTGGGGGACCAATTCCATCTTCCTGTCCGTGGGCGAAAAGAAAAAACGCCCGTTCTATGACAGGCGCGGAGAGATGACCATCCGCGAGTCCATCGACATCGGCTTCACCATCGACGAGCGCATCGCCGACGGCTTCTACTATTCCAGGACCGTGCGCCTGTTCAAGCGGCTGCTGGAGCACCCCGAGCTGCTGGAAGCGCCGCTGGCCCAGGAAGTGTAAGAAGGTGAAACCGTCCCCGTTTCACATGCAAAAGAGCTG
>JAGAEH010000111.1 GCA_017613225.1 Lachnospiraceae bacterium | reverse complement strand
GCCCTTTTCCCCGGCCATCACGCCTTTGGGGGCGATCAGTCCGTAGGGCTTTCTCTCTTTTGCCGCAGTCTCCACTGCGTGTTTCAGGACCTCACCGATGGTCTTATCATCATCCTCCAGGATGGTGTAGGGTATGTGCAGCAGGTCCAGCAGGGTCGGGGTGATCTCCCCCTGCAGCTTGTGCTGCGGATGCTTGGGCTCCGTGTTGCCCTGGCCGCGCCAGCCGATCAGAAGCAGCATCGGAACGGCATAGACGTTCTCATCCGCCAGGGATGCCAGCGGATTGACCGTATTCCCCATGCCGGAGTTCTGCATGTAGACCAGCGGCACCTGCTTCGTGGCAAAATAGTGCCCCGCAGCGATGCCGATGGCGTTGCCCTCGTTGGCCGCGATGATATTGCGCTCCGGGAAGTGGTCCAGGGCGTAATTGCAGAAACCGTTCAGATAAGAATCCGGAACACCGGTGTAGAAGTCGACGCCGAGATCCTGCAGGATCTCAAATACATGTTGTTGGTTGAGCATGGCTATCCTTTATAAAAAGTAAAGTACGCGGGGCTGTCGGCCCTGCAGTGCTGCCAGGCGGCTTCGAAGGCCGCAAGCAGCTCGTTGGGCAGCGGCCCCTTTTCGGCAGCCGCCAGGTTCTGTGTCAGGTGTGTCAGTTTGGAAGCGCCCAGGATCACCGCATCCCTGCGGTCCCCCCGCAGCATCGAATGGAACAGGAGCCAGCGGAATACCGCTTCCACCAGCGTGACATCCTGCGCCGCGCAGGCCTCCTTCAGCAGATCCACCGCCTCAAAAAAGCTCTTCTTCCAGTAGCGTTTCTGATAGTTGGGCCGATGTGTGAAGCGCCCTTCGGACGGATCGTCCTCAAACTTCCCATAGCGTCCGGACAGCAGGCCGCCGGCCAGCGGGTTATAGGCGTAAAAGCGCAGACCGAAGCGGTCCAGGGCCCTATCGAGCTCCGTCTCCGCCAGGCGGGTCAGCGGATTGTAGATGCCCTCGTACACCGTAGGCAGCGGCCAGCCGTTCTCCATGCAGAGATGCCACACATCCGCCACCAGCCAGGCCGGAAAATTGCTGAGGCCCAGCTCCTTGAACTTGCCCTCCCGGTAAAGCTCTCCGCAGGCGGAAAGCACGCTCTCCACCGGTGTGTTCGGATCCGGAAAGTGCAGATAGAACACGTCCGCGTGATCCGTCCCCAGCCGTTCCAGGGACCCGTTCAGCTGCAGATAGGCCGCCTCCGCGTCCAGTTTTCCCGTGATGCGGGGATTCACCTTGGTATCCAGGATCACCTTCTCCCGTCCGACTTCTTTTAACAGCCGGCCCAGGATCCGCTCGCAGTCTCCCTCGTTATAGACGTAGGCCGTATCCAGTTCATCACCGCCTGCCTCCAGATAAGCCCGGACCATGGCCAGGGCATCCGCATCGAACACGCTCTCGCCGAAGGTCATGGTGCCAAGGACCAGTTTCACATTTTCTGCCATCCTCATCCGTCCTTACAGCTGCGCTGCCAGCGTACCGGCGCTGACGGTCTCCTCCTTCACCATGCGGTAAAGGGCGTCGATCTTTTCCTCATCCGCACCGCCGAAGCGCATCAGCTCCGCATAGCGGCTGTAGAATTCCTGTTCGTCCATGGGGTTCTCCGGCTCCCCCTTGGGGAAGTCGACCCGCTCCTGAAGGACGCGGCCGTCCACCGTAGTCAGGGTCAGCACCGCCGTCTGTTCTGTGGGGAAGGTCCGGGAGAATTCCTCGTCCGGCTCCACGTGGACCTTTTTTGTCAGTTCCAGCACAGTCGGATCGGTGACCACCGCCTCTTCGAATTCCTGCAGGCCGGCCTTGCCATAGATCAGCGCGGCCGCGGTGCTGTAGGGCGTGCTCATCTTGGCGGAATAGGCCCCGGGGATCTCCGTATGGTCGTGGCCGCCTACGGCCAGGGAATAGGTGGCGATGTCGATCCGCTCCACATCCTCCGCCTTGATCCCTGCATTGTGCAGGCGGATGGCTGCCTCTACCGGCGGATGGGTATAGCGGCAGGACGCATAGGGCTTGGTATAGGTCTTCATCACCGCATAGGTACCGTTCCAGAGCAGGGGCTTCAGTTCCACCTCTTCTTTGCCCGTCATCATCTTGAAGTAGCCCCGGTTCCCGCCCAGGGGGTCCGGATGACCGCGGAAGCCGGCCTTTGCCAGCTCTAGGGAGGTCAGCGCAAGCAGCGCGCTCTTTGCCACGTTGTAGGGCTTCAGCTCCGAGCCGTCGTCCAGCACCTTCAGCATGCCGGAGGCGGAGACGCAGGCCGCGGCGAACGCCTGAAAGCGCTCCTCCCCGGTAAAGCCCAGCAGGTAAGCAGCCGCCAGCGACGCGCCGATCACCCCGCAGGTGCCGGTGGCGTGATAGCCCCGCGCCTTGTGCCCGGGCTGGATGGAGACCGCCATGGTATAGGACGCCTCGTACCCGGCTACCGCCGCCCGCAGCACCTCTTCGGTACCGAGGCCCCTGCGCTGTGCCAGCGGGAGCAGCAGGGAGAAGATCGGCGAACCCAGATGAATGATGCCGGAATTCGTGCCGTCGTCAAAGTCCAGCGCGTGCCCGTTCAGGCCGTTGAGGAAGACGGCCTCCTTCAGCGCAAGCCGGCGGCCCATGCCGACGGCCGTATAGCGGCCCTCCTCCGGCTCTGCGAATTCCACGTATTTTTCCAGCTTGTCCGCCTGGAACGCGGCGCCGGCCGACGCCACGGCCAGATAGTCCAAAAGGCTCTGCCTTGCCCGCGCAAGCACGGCATCCGGCACGGGTCGCTGCCATACCTCGTCTATGCTTTTCACAAAATCGATCGACCTGTTCATGCTTCCTCCATTGTCTATAGCTTATCGGTATTATAACGCAAAGGCTATAAATTGTCAAATCAAAAAACCGGCATCGAAATGCCGGTTTTTTGGATGAAACAGCAGTATGACGTCTCTTATTTCTCGCCTTCCTGCACCGCATTCTTCTTGCCGGGGACCAGTGCCTTCTCGCCTGCGAGATACATGCACACGAGACCCAGCAGGATCAGGATCGTGGAGACATAGATGATAATGGGGGTCAGGCTCTTGGAAATCCAGGTGCAGATGTTCGTCGCGGTCTCGCCGCCGATGATTATCGCAGCCAGATAGCCGAAGAAGGTCAGGCCGCCGACAAAGAGTACGATCATGATGCCGTAGCCGAAGACAAGCTTTAAGACGCCGGCGATCTTTTTCAATGTTTCTTTCATGCAGCGTACCTCCTTACAGGCCCAGGATCGGCAGCAGGCCCATCAGGACGACAACTACCATGATGAACTGCGCGCCAACCCACCAGAGGTTGTTTTTGAACGTCTTGCCGAATTCGGAATCCGCCAGGGACATACCGGCATACATGCCGAGGCCCAGAGGCGGGGTGATGCCGCACATAACGCCGCAGATGCAGGGCAGCATGGCAGCTGCCAGCACCGGATTGACGCCTACGGCCACCAGTGCCGTGATAAACACCGGTCCGAAGGTGACGACAAGGGAGGAGCCGGGGATC
>JAGAEH010000110.1 GCA_017613225.1 Lachnospiraceae bacterium | reverse complement strand
TATTTCTTTACCTGCGTAGAAAAACACAGCGACAGCGCGGACTTTTCCAGAAAGGGAGACGCGGAGGCCCTTTACTGGTCCCTCTGCGAAAAGAGCTCAAGACTGCCCTATGACAGTATGCTGGCCGCAATGAACTCCCTGGACAACCACGACCACTCCCGCTTCGTCACCCGTACCGGCGGCCACGTGGCGCGGATGACCTGTGAGAACGCCGCGGAACTGGCGGCTGACGTGGATCTGGGGCTTTACCGGATGGCGGTCTGTTTCCAGTTCACCTGGCCCGGCGCCCCCTGCATCTACTACGGAGACGAGACCGGACTGCCCGGCTTTACGGACCCGGACAACAGAAGGACCTTCCCCTGGGGGAAAGAAAACTGGGAGCTGATCGAGTTCTACCGCCAGATGGCAGCACTGCATAAGCGCTTTGCCTGCCTGCGCACGGGTTCGGTCCATCTGCTCCGCTTTGACAGCGGGATCGCGGCCTTTGCCCGGACCCTGGGCGATGAGACGGTGCTGACTGTGATCAACATGGGGGACATCGCGGACTGCGAACTGGACCTGGCCTGTCTGGGGATCGAAGATGGGGCTGCTGTGCGGGAATTCGGAACGGATGCGGCAGGATATACCATCGGACACATCGATGTGCCCGTCTGCGGCGGGAAGCTGCAGCTTCAGATGAAAGAAAAGAGCGCCATCGTGCTGTCCGTACAGGAAGCACAGGCGAAATAGAATAGAGGAAATCGTTTTTTACATGAAGATCAAACGTGATGATATCAGAAACGTGGCGATCATCGCACACGTAGACCACGGCAAGACCACGCTGGTGGACGAGCTCTTAAAGCAGAGCGGCGTCTTCCGGGAGAATCAGGAAGTGATGGAGCGCGTGATGGACTCCAACGACATCGAACGCGAACGTGGCATCACCATCCTGTCCAAGAACGCGGCTGTGGTATACAAGGGCGTGAAGATCAATATCGTGGACACCCCCGGCCACGCCGATTTCGGCGGGGAGGTGGAGCGCGTCCTGAAGATGGTGAACGGCGTGATCCTGGTGGTGGACGCCTTTGAAGGCCCCATGCCCCAGACCCGCTTCGTGCTGCAGAAGGCCCTTTCCCTGGACCTGGACGTGATCGTCTGCATCAACAAGGTGGACCGGGAGGAGGCCCGCCCGAACGCCGTGATCGACGAGACGCTGGAGCTTCTGATGGAGCTGGACGCCTCCGAAAAGCAGCTGGACTGCCCCTTTGTATTCGCGTCGGCCAAGGCCGGCTGGGCAGCCCTGGACTTGAATGACGAAAGAAAGAACATGGTCCCGCTGTTCGAGACCATTCTGAATTACATTCCCGCCCCGGAGGGCGACCCGGAGGAGCCGACCCAGGTGCTGGTCTCCACCATCGACTACAACGAATACGTGGGCCGCATCGGCGTGGGCAAAGTGGAAAACGGCAGCATCCGCGTCAATCAGGAAGTGGCCCTGGTCAACGCCCACCAGCCCGACAAGTTCAAGCGGGTGAAGGTCAGCAAGCTCTACGAGTTTGACGGCATCAAGAAGGTGGAGGTGACCCAGTCCGGCGTGGGATCCATCGTGGCCGTTTCCGGCATCACGGACATCCACATCGGGGATACGCTCTGCGCGCCGGAGGCGCCGCGGCCCATCCCCTTCCAGAAGATCTCCGACCCTACGCTGATCATGACCTTCGTGGTCAACGACAGCCCCTTTGCGGGCCGGGAGGGCAAATATGTGACCAGCCGCCATCTGCGGGAGCGCCTGTTCAGGGAACTGAACACCGACGTGTCCCTGCGGGTGGAAGAGACCGACAGCCCCGACGCCTTCAAGGTGAGCGGCCGCGGCGAGCTGCATCTTTCGGTGCTGATCGAGAACATGCGGCGGGAAGGCTACGAATTCGCCGTCAGCAAGGCGGAGGTGATCTACAAGCAGGACGAGGAGGGCAGAAAGCTGGAGCCCATCGAGCTGCTGTACGTGGACGTGCCGGACGAGTTTGCCGGCGCCGTCATCCAGAAGCTTTCCACCAGAAAGGGCGAACTGCTGGCCATGGATCCCTCCGGCACCGGCACCACCCGCCTGCGCTTTTCCATCCCGTCGCGGGGCCTGATCGGCTACCGGGACGAGTTCATGACCGACACCAAGGGCAACGGCATCATGAACCAGATCTTTGACGGCTACGCGCCTTACCGCGGGGACATCCAGTACCGCAACATGGGCTCGCTGATCGCCTTCGAGACCGGCGAAGCCGTGGCCTACGGCCTGTTCAACGCCCAGGAGCGGGGCCTGCTGTTCGTAGAGCCGGGGGACAAAGTCTACGCCGGCATGATCGTGGGACAGAACCCCAAGGACATGGACATTGAAGTAAACGTCTGCAAAAAGAAGCAGTTGACCAACACCCGCGCCTCCGGTTCGGACGAGGCCCTGAAGCTGACGCCGGCCAAGAAGATGAGCCTGGAGCAGTGCCTGGAGTTCATCGACACGGACGAGCTGCTGGAAGTGACGCCGCAGCATCTGCGGATGCGCAAGAAGATCCTGGACGCCACCCTGCGCAAGCGGTACAACATCCAGCACGGGAAGAAATAAGCTTTTATGATCAAGTATATCTGGGTATTTATAATATCGATGGTCCCCCTGATCGAGCTTCGCGGCGCGATCCCTGCGGGCGTGGGCATGGGTCTGGATCTGGTGCCGGTGTACGTCGTCGCCATCATCGGGAACATGCTGCCGGTACCCTTTATCTACCTGTTCGCCCGCAAGGTGCTGATCTGGGGATCGGACAAGAAGTACATCGGCAAGTGGTTCACCTGGATGCTGGGCAAGGGCGAGAGCGCCGGCAAGCGGATCCAGGGCAAGCGCGGCGTGGGCGTGTATCTGGGACTGCTGCTGTTCGTGGGGATCCCGCTGCCGGGCACCGGCGCCTGGACGGGGACGCTGGCAGCCAGCATCCTGGATCTGGATTTTAAAAAGAGCACCATCGCCACCATGGGCGGCGTGCTGCTGGCAGGCGTCATCATGGGCCTGGTAAGCGCCGGCGTATTCGGGGCCATCAGCCTGTTCTAGGTGAAAAGGGGACGGTTCTCTTTTCACCTTTAGGCTGTCATCCTGAGCGAAGTGAGCGCAGCGAACGGAGTCGAAGGATCTAAAAAAGGAGCAACATCATGAAAAAGATCGCATTCATCGGCGGCGGCACCATGGGGACCGCCCTGGCATCGGCAGCCTGCCGCGGCAACGACCCGCAGGACGTGGTGGTGACGGACATCGTCAGGGAAAAAGCGCAGAAGCTGGCGGCCGATCTGGGCTGTGCGGCGGTGGACACCAACAGCCAGGCGGTGGAAGCGGCCAAATATGTGGTCTTCTGCGTAAAGCCTCAGTTCCTGGACAGCGTGCTGCGGGAGGTAAAGGACACCTTCGCGGCCTGCGCGGCCCGGGGCGAAAAGAAGGTCATCGTCTCCATCGTGGCGGGCATCGAGGCCGCCCACTATGTGGAGATGCTGGAACTGGAGGGGAAACCGGTCTCCGTGATCCGCACCCTGCCCAACACGGCCTGCCTGATCGGCAAGGGCTTCATCCTGATCGAGCAGGGCGACACCTTTACCGACGAAGAAGAGGCGGAATTCCGCGAACTGCTGAAGGAGGCAGGCGGCTTTGACAGCCTGCCGGCCAGCATGTTCACGGCGGGCTGCGTCCTGACCAGCACCAGCCCGGCCTTCATCGCCATGTTCGCCAATTCCCTGGCGGATGCCGGCGTGTATAACGGACTGCTCCGCCCCCAGGCCAGGAAACTGGCGCTGCAGGGCATCCTCTGCGCCACGCAGCTGTTCCTGTCCAGCGACAGGCATCTGGAGGCCTATAAAGACGACGTCTGCTCCCCGGCGGGCCCGGCCATGATCGGCGTCAAGTCCCTGGAGGACTCCGGCTTCCGCAGCAGCGTCATCAACGCCGTGGTGGACGCCTACAAACGGTTCGCGGAGATGAAAAACGTAAAATAGAAGCAAAAACAGCACTGCAGAAGCGAAAGCGCGAAGCAGTGCTGGTCTGTGAATAGAGGAAAACGACGATCCCATGCTTTATCTGATCCTTGCGATCGCCTGCAGCGCGGTCATCTCGGTCATCATACGCATCAGCAAAAAGGAAGTGCAGTACCCGGTCACCATGTACGGCGCCAACTACGTCACCTGCGAGATCCTGGGCCTGATCTTTTTGCTGACCGGCAGCGGCACCATCAGCGGCCTGAGCGGCGGCGAGATCCGCTTCGCCATGCTGCTGGGCTTTTTCGTGGGCCTGCTGTATCCGGTGGGCTTCATTCTGATGCGGGTGAACATCATCAACAGCGGCATGGCCCTGACCTCCGTCTTTTCCAAGCTGGGGGTCATCGTGCCCACGCTGCTGTCCATCGTGCTGTTCCACGAAAACCCCTCCGCGGCCTGCTACGTGGGCATCGCCATCGCGGTGGCGGCCATCATCGTGATGGGCCTGTCCCAAAAGGAGCCCCATGAAGCCGGGAAGCACAGCAATTATTTCTGGCTGGTGATCCATCTGCTGTGCGGGGGCATCACCGAGACCGCCAACAAACTTTTCGATGAATTCGGAACGACGGAGAGCAAGACCCTGTTTCTGCTGATGATCTTCGGCGCGGCCCTGCTGTTCTGCGTCGTGTGGATGATCATTTCCAAGGGAAAGATCCGCGCCAAGGACGCCGCCCTGGGCGTGGCGCTGGGCATCCCCAACTATTTCACATCCCGCCTGATCTTAGGCGCGCTGGAGACCGTGCCCGCGGTGGTGGTCTTCCCTGTCTTCAGCGTGGGCACCATCGTGGCCATCACGCTGATCGGTTTCTTCTACAAAGAAAAACTGAACCGCACCCAGGTGATCGGCATCGCCATGATCCTGCTGGCCCTGGTGCTGCTGAACCTGTAAAGAGAAAAGATGACAGCCTGAGCCGATCAGGCTTCCAGAGGGATCTTTTGACACTCATCTTCGATGGCTTCCGCCACGAATTCATTGAGAGAGAGGTTTCTTTTTGCTGCACAAAACACTGCTTTCCGATGCAGCTGGGAAGAGATTCGGACATTAAACTGTCCCCGATACTGCTTATCGGGAAGGCGCCCAAGTCTGTCGCAGAGAGCCAGATAGTTGTCGATGGACTGATGGAACATCTGCTCCAGTTCATCCACCGAGGAGCCGTGGAAGCCCAGGGTATCCACCAGGCCGAGGATCTCCCCGACAAACAGACGATCCTCTTCAGAATAACGGATGGTCGCATAATAGCCCTTGTACATCATACCTATCAATGCCTCTCTTTATACTCGCCAATGTCTGACAGAAAACGCCGGACCATTTTGATCTGGTAGGGATACAATTCGTTCCCGGGGTGAGGCCCGTCAAAAGTCAGTATCCTCCCGGAGTCCATATGATAGTACCGTATCCCGGAGCCTCGTCCGCCTTCATCCTGTATACAGCCACACTTTGATAAAAGTGACTGCAGATCCTGCCGGGTAAAATCCCGCGGCAATCGCTGCTGAAACAGTTTTTCCAAGAGTTTTTCTTTAGAAGACATTGTGAGATTCCTTTTTCGGACTAGAAGTGGTACTGAATTATAGTACTATTATAGTTTCAAATTAAGGATTGTCAAGATATAAGAAATGGGAAAAGATGGAACTGCGTCTCCGAGAGTTCTATTCAAACTGCGCCGCATACAGCCTGTAGTAAGCCCCCTTCTTTGTCATGAGTTCTTCATGTGTGCCCTGTTCCACCACGTCGCCGTGGTCCAGGACCAGAATGTTGTCGGCGTTCTGGATGGTGGAGAGCCGGTGGGCGATCACGAAACTGGTGCGGCCGGCCATCAGGCCCCGCATGGCGCGCTGGACCTGCTGCTCCGTGTTGGTGTCCACGTTGCTGGTGGCCTCGTCCAGGATCAGCATGTGGGTGTTGTACAGCATGGCCCGGGCGATGGTCAGAAGCTGCTTCTGGCCCTTGCTGATGTTGGTGCCGCCCTCGGTGATGACGGTATCGTAGCCCTCCGGCAGCCGCATCACGTAGTTGTGGATGTGGGCGGCTTTCGCGGCAGCCACCACCTCTTCCATAGTGGCGTCCTCCTTGCCATAGGCGATGTTCTCAAAAATGGTCCCCGAAAACAGCCAGGTGTCCTGCAGCACCATGGCGTAGGCGCGGCGCAGGGAGTCCATGGTGATCCGGCGGTTTTCCAGCCCGTCCACCAGGATCCGGCCGGAGTCGGGATCGTAAAAGCGCATCAGCAGGTTGATGATGGTGGTCTTGCCGGCGCCGGTGTGCCCTACGATGGCCACGGTCCGGCCCGGGGCGGCCTTCAGATTCAGGTCGTGCAGCACGGTCTTTCCCGGCAGATAGCCGAAGCTCACGTGATCCAGCTCCACATCCCCCGCCACGTCTTCCAAAACGGCGGCGTCCTCCGCGTCCGCGGGTTCCTCCTCCTGATCCAGCAGGGCGAAGACCCGCTCGGCGGCGGCCAGGGCGGAGTAGATCTCGTTCAGAATGTTGGCGAATTCATTGATGGGGCCGGAGAATTTTCTGGAATACAGCACGAAGGAGGAGATCTGCTCCATCCCCACGATACCGTTCTGATAGAAAAGGGCGCCCACCAGGCCGATCAGGGCCAGGCCCAGGTTGTTGAAAAAGCCGATGGAGGGGCCCATGGTGACGCCCAGGGAGTCCGCGTCGCGGTAGGCCTCGGCGGCGGCCCGGTTGATCTTCGAAAAGTCCTCGCATACGCCGTCTTCGTGGGCGTAGGCCAGAATGGTCTTCTGTCCGGCGAACATCTCTTCCACATAGCCGTTCATCCGTCCGTAGGAGGCGCTGCGCCTGGAATAGCGGGGCCTGGTGATCTTGCCCATGTGCCGCGTAAAGGCGATGGCCAGCGGGGTGGTGACCAGCATGCAGCAGGAGAGGGGCAGGGAAATGCTGAGCATCATGATGAAGGAACCTGTCACGGTAATGAAACTGGTGAGGATCTGGATGATGTCGGTGGAAAGGCTGGTGCTCACCACGTCCACGTCGTAGGAGACGCGGCTGATGATGTCCCCCGCCTGATTGCGGTCGAAGAAGCTGACCGGCAGCGCCATCAGTTTGTTGAAGATGTCCCGGCGCATCTTCTGGGCGGCGCGTCTGGAGATGCGCATCATGCAGATATTCACAAAAAAGCTCAGCAGACTGCTTCCCACATAGACGGCCAGCATCAGCAGGGCATAGTGCAGGACCGCGTCAAAGTCCACCTTGCCCTTGCCGACGGCGGCGCCGATGGCCTTTCCGGCAAAGCGGGGGCCCAGCAGGTTGCCGACGTTGCTGGCAAAGGCGCAGAGCACCAGGGCCAGGATGGCGAACCGGTAGCCGCCCAGATACCGGAGGATCCGCCGCAGCGTCCCCTTCGCGTCCTTGGGCTTTTCTTTCTTCTTTCCTCGATCTCCTCGTCCGGGCATGGGGCACCTCCTAAGCCAGCGAGCCCATCTGGGTCTCGAAGATGTCCCGGTATTCCGGGCAGGTCTCCAGCAGGTGCTCATGGCTGCCGTAGCCGATGCAGCGGCCGTTGTCCAGCACGAGGATGTTGGTCATGTTCTGGATGGAGCTGACCCGCTGGGCGATCATGATGGTGGTGGACGCGCTGTGATGCTCAAAGATGGCCTTCCGCAGAGCGGCGTCCGTCTTGTAGTCCAGGGCGGAGCTGGAGTCATCCAGCACCAGGATCTCCGGATCCCCGGCCAGGGCCCGGGCCACCAGAATGCGCTGTTTCTGTCCGCCGGACAGGTTGGCGCCGCCGATGCTGGCCTCGTAGTCCAGTCCCTCGGGCAGGGAACGCAGGTATTCACCGACGGCGGCGTCCTCCACCGCGGCCAGCAGCTGTTCGTCTGTCAGATCCCGGCCGAAGCGGATGTTCTGCCGCAGCGTATCAAAGAAGATCATGTCGTTCTGGAACACCGTGCCGAATTTTCGGTGAAGATCGTCCTTCTCGTAGGCGCGCACGTCCCGGCCGTCTATGAAAATACTGCCGGAATCCGGATCGTAGAAGCGCATCAGCAGGTTGATGATAGTGGACTTGCCGCAGCCGGTGGGACCGATGATGCCCAGGGACTCACCCCGCTTTATGGCGAAGCTGATGTCGTACAGGCACTGCTCCCGCCGCTCGCCGGCAAAGGCCCGGCGGCTGTGGGTGGAAGAACGGCCGTAGCTGAAATCCACATGCTCGAAACGGATGAATTCGTCCCCCTGCGGCGCGGGGAGGTCTTTTTCTTCATATATGACAGGGCCTTCCTCTGTCTTCAGCACCTGGCTGATGCGGTTGGCGGAGGCGGAGGATTTGGACAGCATCATGAAGATGCGGTTGATGCCCATGACGCCCATGGAGATCATGTTGAAATAAGTCAGGAAAGCCAGGATCACGCCGGGGCGGATCTGGCCGGCGTCCACGCGCTTCGCGCCGAGGATCACCACCAGCGCCAGGCCGGTGTTCAGGCACAGCTGCATGAAGGGGCCGGGGATGGCCATCACCGTGCTGGCCTTGATGTCGTTCCGGGTCAGGTCGTCGTTGGACGCCGCGAAGCGGTCCATTTCGAATCCTGTCTTGGACAGGGCTTTCACCACCCGGATGCCGGTGATGTTTTCCCGCATGATGCGCACCACGCCGTCCAGTTTTTCCTGGACTTTCTGGTACATGGGGATGCCCAGGCGGGAGACGCCCACGCTGATCAGGATCATGAAGGGCACCATGGCCAGCAGAATGGAGGCCAGTCCGGGATCCATGGTCAGGGACACGGCAATGCCGCCGATCAGCATGATCGGGGCGCGCATCATCAGGGTCTGGAAGGACTGGCAGAAGGATTGGATGTTGTAGCTGTCGCTGGTCATGCGGCTGATCAGACTGGGCTGGCCGAAGGCGTCGAACTGTTCGCCGGTCAGATTCGCGGTCTTTTCAAACAGCGCCTGCCGCACGTCGTAGGAGATGAAATGGGCGTTGCTCACCGCCCGGCGGTTGGCCGTGACGTTTAAAAAGCGCGTCATTGCAGCCACGGCGATCATCAGAAAGCCCCAGAACAAAACAGGGATAGTCTCGCCCCGGGGGACCACGTCGTCGATCAGGTGCTCCAGGATATAGGGGATCATCAGCTCCACCAGCGTTCCCAGCAGCTTGATCCCCATGGCCAGGGCTACGGAGACACGGTATTTATTTATATAGGAAAAGATAAAGCGCATCCTATTACTTTTTGGGTTCGTCCTTCAGCTTTTTGCCGCAGGCGGAGCAGTAGCGGGAGAGGGCGTTGATGGTCTGGCCGCAGTGAGGGCAGACGGAGAACTTGCGGCTGCCGATGATGCCGCCCAGGGCGATCAGGATCGCCGCGATGCGGGCGATGGTGGAGCCGGTGTCGCCGAATCTTTCAATAAAGCCGGCGCTCATGCCGACGGCCAGGATGGCAATGCCTAAAACGATGGCGATCAATTCAATGATACGGGCTTTCTGATAGGGTTTCATAGAGGTCCTCCTAAAAGGTCAGTGTTTCTTTTTGGGAAGCAGGAGCATCATGATGACGGCGACGGCCAGGTAGCCGCCGCACATCAGCAGCGCGGGTGTATAGGAGCCGGTCAGATCTGCGATCTTGCCGGCAAGAGTGGGGCCGGCCAGGGTATAGATGCTGCCCAGGCCCACAATGGTGCCGTAGATCTCGGAATACCAGGTCACGCCGAAATTGTCCGTGATCAGGATGGGGAACAGTGTCATCTCCGCGCCGAAGCCCGCGGCCAGCAGCACGGTCCCGGCGGCCAGAGGGAAAAAGTGGCGGTACAGGCAGAAGGTGAACATGATGGCGGAGAGGAGGGCAAACAGGATGGCCAGGATCTTCCGGCCGTCGAATTTCGTCCCCAGATAGCCCGCGATCAGGCGGCCCGCCAGATTGCCGATGGTGGCAAGGCTGGCGAAAACGAAGGGATCGGGCACGTCGGACTGCATCGCCACGATGTTGGAGACGCTGCTTAGGATCACGGAAGTGGCCGCCGTGGCG
This sequence comes from Lachnospiraceae bacterium, assembly GCA_017613225.1. Classification (GTDB taxonomy): domain Bacteria; phylum Bacillota; class Clostridia; order Lachnospirales; family Lachnospiraceae; genus UBA3774. The sequence goes on along the minus strand of JAGAEH010000110.1, from coordinate 1,169 downwards.
AATACGAACAGCAGGAACAGCAGGTAAAAAGTCTTCGTCCGCAGGGCGCCCTTCAAGGAGATATCCCCCGCCCGCGTCTCTCCGTCCGCCTCCGGGGCTGGCTCATTTGCCAGCAGAAACTCTTCCGGGGGATCCTTCACGAAGAAGGTCATGACCATGACCAGCGGGCCCAGCACGAAACCGGCGATACGCAGGGTGGCAGGGACCATCAGCACGGGGATCATTTTGGAGAACAGAATGGACAAAAATACGCTGGACAGACCGAAGCCGATGGTGGCAAAGGCGGAGGCCATGCTGCGCTTCTTCCCCGGAGTCCACTTCAGCATCGGCGTGATGGCTGCGGTATAGGCCGCGCCGACACCCATGCCGTACAGGACGCCGTATAAAAAGGCCACGGGAATGGGGGAGAAGAAATAGGAACTCAGCACCAGGCTGGCGCCGGTCATCAGACCGCCGATCAGCACGGTCTTTTTCGGCCCGCGCTTATGATAATAGATGCCGAACAGGAAAACGCCGGCGGAATAGCCGAAGCCGGAGATGGTATAGGGCAGCGTGGCCTGGGAGTAGGTCCAGCCGTACTGGGTGACCAGGGCATTGGAAAACACGCTCCAGGTCGGATTCACACCGATCAGGAGCATGGTCAGGGTGCCGAATATCAGCGCGTTGATCTGCTTTTTTCTGTACATGGATACTTCCTGCCGTACGAAAGATCTTCCTTATTTTAACATTAAGGGACAGATGATTGCAAGTGCCGGAAAGACCGGTTATAATGGACGCCCCGGCGCCTTTCGCCCCTGCCGGAACGGGCCTCGGAAAACACGGGCAGAAGGGCGGGGGAGACTGTCCGGGCAGACACTATATCTTACCTTCCAAAGACCTGTAAAACGCCATATGTAGAGGCCCCAAAAAGGCTGAAAAAAAGTTGAAAAAAAGCGAAAATAATCGTTGACAACGGTGTAAGGCGGTGTTATTATAGGCGTCGCCGCTTGAAACGGCGAGCGCACCTTGACAAACGAATAATGTATCCAACCCTGAAAATTCTACAAAAGCTGCGGAAAGCAGCAAGAATTTCAGAAAAGCAAACGACCTAGAAAAAGGTAAACGAGGAAACAGCCAGCAGGCAGAAATGCCTACATGGAGATCAAAACATGAGAGTTCGATCCTGGCTC
>JAGAEH010000109.1 GCA_017613225.1 Lachnospiraceae bacterium | reverse complement strand
TACAGCGCCCGCAGCTGGGTGCGGAAGATCTCCGGGCGGTTCAGGCAGATGCGCAGCGCGCGGTTGCCCAGCGCCGGGTTCTCTTCCTTCGGCAGCTCGAAGTAATCGATCTGCTTGTCGGCGCCGATGTCCAGCGTGCGGATGACCACCTCCCGGGGATTCATGTCGGCCAGCACCTTCTTGTAGGCCTCGAACTGATAGTCCTCATCCGGATAGTCGTCGCAGTTCAGGTACAGGAATTCGCTGCGGAACAGGCCGATGCCGCCGCCGTCGTTGGCCAGCACGTTCTCCACGTCGCCGGGATTGCCGATGTTGCAGTACACCCGCATCTTCTGGCCGTCCTTCGTGACGTTGGGCAGGCCCTTCAGCTGGTTTAAGAGCTCCTGTCTCTTCAGCAGTTCTTCGCGCTTCTTCATCAGTTTGGCGCGGGTCTCGTCGTCGGCCTCCAGCACCACGGCGCCGGTCTGACCGTCCACGATCACTTCCATGCCCGCGTATTCGTCCTTCACCTGGTCGCCCACGCCGATGATGGCCGGGATGCCCATGGTGCGGGCCAGGATGGCGGTATGGGAAGAGCCGGAGCCGCCCATGGTCACAAAGCCCAGGATCTTGCTCTTATCCAGCTGGACCGTTTCACTGGGGGCCAGGTCGTCGGCAAACAGTATCACCGGCACGTCGGAATCGATGCCGCCCTGCACCGCGCCGGTCAGAATGCCCAGGATGCGGCCGGACACGTCCTTGACGTCCGCCGCGCGGGCCTTGAAATAGTCGTCGTCCATGGAGGCAAACATCTCGGAGAACTGCTCCGCGGTGTCGGCCACCGCCGCTTCCGCGTTGTTTCCCTCCTCCTTGATGGCAGCCTCGATGGCCTCTTCGTAGTCCAGGTCTTCTGCCATCATCTGATGGGTCTCGAACAGCATGGCCGCCTCGTCGCCGGCCTCCGCCCTGGCCTTCTCCGCCAGTTCGCCCAGCTGCTCGATGGCCCTGGCCTGCGCCGCCTTAAAGCGGTCCCACTCCGCGTCGACGTCGGTTACCGCGTAGCGTTCGATGGTGCTCTTGGCGCGCTGATAGAAATAAAGGGGGCCGGCGGCCACACCGGCGGAAACGCCCTTTCCTTTGATGGTGATCATAGTCTTTTGCTCCTTGTTATATTGATGGGATCCTTCGCTTCGCTCAGGATGACAGTCAAGTATTGATGGGATCCTTCGCTTCGCTCAGGATGACAGCCAAGTAATGAAGAAGCGGCTGTCGCTACGGCAGCCGCCTCCCCTTGTCCGCAATTACAGGTTCTCCTTGAAGAACTCCTCCAGCTTGCAGGCCACGCACTCCTCATCGCCGCCTTCGATGCCGACGGTGATGGTGTCGCCCTGCTTGATTCCCATGCCCATCAGGGCCATCAGCTTGCGGGCGTCAACGGTCTTGTCGCCCTTGGTGACGGTGATGGCCGAGCCGGCGCCTGCCAGCTCCTTTACGACCTTCACCAGCTGTCCGGCGGGACGGGCGTGGATGCCAACGGGATCGGTGATCACATAATCAAAAGTCTTCATATCATTCCTCCTTTTATTTCTCGGATCTATGGATTATTTAGTTCCGTTATTATTCTGTCGCGCAGCTGACTTCATTGAAGTCGTCCGAGTTGGTCAGCAGCACCACAACGGTCTCGGGGTAGCCCGCCGCTTTGATCTTTTCGCGGTCAAAGGCGATGAGCTTCTGGCCTGTCTCTACCGTGTCGCCTTCCGCCACGAATACTTCAAAGCCGTCGCCCTGCATGTTTACGGTGTCCACGCCCACGTGGATCAGCAGTTCCATGCCGTCCTTTTCCAGGCCCACCGCGTGTTTGCTCTCCGCCACGGAAGTGACGGTTCCGGCAAAGGGCGCGTATACCACGCCGTCTTCCGGCTCAATGCCCACGCCTTCGCCCAGCACACCGGCCGAGAACGTGGCGTCCGGGATCTCGGTGTAAGGGATGACCTTGCCCTTGACGGGCTGCAGGATCTCGCCGGCCTCGCAGCCGATGACGGTCCTCTCAGGCACATAGGAGGGCTCTTCCGCCAGGGCGGCCTTTCCGGCCAGATCGGTCTCTTCCGGCTTGTTCTGCTCTTCTTCCTTCCAGATGAAGGTGGTCAGTGCGAAGGCCACGCCCGCTGCGATCAGCAGTTCCACCAGGTACAGCGGGATATTGTTTACCGCGGGGATCGCCGGGATGCCGGTCACGCCGTACACCGGCGCGCCCAGTTTGAACAGAGCGCCGAACAGGGAACCGACGGCGCCGCCCGCCATGCCGCAGATGAAGGGCTTCATGAAGCGGAAGTTGATACCGAAGATGGCAGGCTCCGTAATGCCCAGGGAAGCCGACAGGGAGGACGGCAGGGCCACGGCCTTGGTCTTCTGGTTGTGGCACTTGACGGCCACCGCAAGGCAGGCGCCGAACTGTGCGAAGTTGGCGGCCGATGCGATGGGCATCCAGGTGTTCAGGCCGGTCTGGGCGATCATGCCGGCTTCAATGACGTTGTACATGTGGTGCAGGCCCATGACCACGGTCCAGGGATAGATCGCGCCCATGAC
>JAGAEH010000108.1 GCA_017613225.1 Lachnospiraceae bacterium | reverse complement strand
GTACGGCTTTGCGAAGTCCAAGGACGATGCCATCAGGAACTACCTCAATAAGCTGCACTGTCCCACGCAGTACGTCCGGCCGGAGGAAGCCATCGAGGGCATCCTGAAAGCCGGCGGCATCCCGGTGCTGGCCCACCCGACCTATGGCAGCGGTGACCAGCTGATCCTGGGGGAGGAGATGGACGAGCGCCTGAAAAAGCTGATGGGCTTTGGCCTGCAGGGGGGGGAGGCGTTCTATTCCGGATTTACGGCAAGGCTGCGAAAGCAGATGCTGGCCTTTGCGGAAAAGTACGACCTGTATGTGACGGCGGGCAGCGATTATCACGGCGCCAACAAACTGGTTCCTTTAAAGGATACCGGCTGTGAGGATGCGTCGGAAGGGCCGGAAGGCCTGCAGCGGTTTTTAAGGGACGTGCTGGAACGGACACAATAGTAAAGAATAAGGAGACGGCGGCTTTCGGCTGCCGTCTTTTTACAGGGAGGAGGAAGTATGAGCATCCTTGTGACACTGACGCCTGCGGAGTCGAAACGCCTGATCGGAAAGGCGCTCAGCGTGCATCCGCTGGTGAAGAGCGCGATGGAACACGGCAGGATCCTGATCTCCAACGGGACCACCACCGGCTATTTCGTGGAGGAGCTGCTGGGGGAGAAGATGGACATCGCCCGCTTTGCCTGCGGCGTGGTGACCGGCGGCGTGCAGTGCATGAGCCCGAACGACCGCATCCGCTCCGTCTATATCCGGAACGGCCGGAAGGTGGAGAATGACGAGAACACGGAAGTCTACGCGGAACTGCAGGCCTGGGTGGACGAGATGGGTCCCGGGGACGTCTATGTGAAAGGCGCCAACGCCATCGACGCGGAGGGGAACGCCGGCTGGCTGCTGGCAAATCCGAAGGGCGGCAATATCCTGACGGCGCTGCCGGCCATTACGGCGCGCGGTGTACGTTTTCTGGTCCCCACCGGTCTGGAAAAGCTGGTGGCATCCGTGCCGGAGGCGGGCCGTCACATGAAGGGGATCAAAGAATATGACTACACCTTCGGTCTGGGCTGCGGCTATGTGACGGTGACAAACGCGGTCATCATTCATGAGATCACGGCCCTGGAGATGCTGACCGGTACAAAGGCTTTCCACGCGGCCTCCGGCGGCGTGGGCGGATCGGAAGGAGCGGTGACTCTGGTGATCGAGGGGACTGCGGAGCAGCTTGAGCAGACCGCGGAGCTGCTGAAGTCCATCAAGGGTGAGCCGGCTGTGCGGCAGTGGAAGCAGAGCTGCGGGGACTGCAGCTTCCGGTGCTGGTATGTGAATAGTTAAACCTACGATTTTTAACAGGAAAGCGACAAATCTTATTCATTATTAGGTGACAAATTTATAACAACTAGTTATATTTTAAGTGTAATCGCCGAAAGGGCGTTTTATACAAGGAAAAGAAATTTCAGGAGGAAAAGACATGTCTTATGTAGATGAGGTTCTGGCAAAAGTTAAAGCGAAAGACGCAAACGAGCCCGAGTTTCTGCAGACCGTAGAAGAAGTTCTGGAGACCATCCGTCCCCTGATCGACGAGAAGGAAGAGCAGTATCGCAAGATCGCCCTTCTGGAGCGTCTGTGCGAGCCGGAAAAGGTCACCCAGTTCCGCGTACCGTGGACCGATGACAAGGGTCAGGCTCACGTACAGCGTGCATGGAGAGTTCAGTTCAACAGCGCGATCGGCCCGTACAAGGGAGGTCTTCGTTTCCAGCCCTCCGTTAATTTAAGTATGCTGAAGTTCCTTGCTTTCGAGCAGACCTTCAAGAACAGCCTTACCGGCCTGCCCATCGGCGGCGGCAAGGGCGGCTCCGACTTCGACCCTCAGGGCAAGTCCGATGCTGAGATCATGCGTTACTGCCAGTCCTTCATGATCGGCCTGTACAACCTGATCGGCGCCAACATGGACTGCCCGGCAGGCGACATGGGCGTAGGCGGCACTGAGATCGGCTACATGTTTGGCCAGTACAAGAGACTGATCGGCCAGTACGAGGCGGGCGCTCTGTCCGGCAAGCCCATCTCCTGCGGCGGCTCCCTGGCCCGTACGGAAGCTACCGGCTTCGGCGCTGTGTATTATGCACAGGAAATGCTGAAGGATCTGGGCAAGGAAGTTAAGGGAACCACCTTCTGCCTGTCCGGTTTCGGCAATGTCTGCTGGGGTGCTACCAAGAAGATCGATGAGCTGGGCGGCAAGGTCATCTCCATCTCCGGTCCTGACGGCTACATCGTAGATCCCGACGGCATCACCGGCGACAAGATCGACTATCTGCTTGAGATGCGTGCTTCCCGCCGCAACAAGGTCAAGGACTATGCCGACAAGTACGGCGTTCAGTTCTTTGAAGGCCAGAAGAGCTGGGGCCGCGTAGGCGCTGACGTCTACATGCCTTGCGCACTTCAGAACGAAGTCCGTATCGAGGATGCTGAGCGCATGATCGCTGAGAACAGCACCAACATCTACATCGAAGTCTCCAATATGCCTACCACCAATGAGGCTATGAAGGCCCTGAAGGATGCCGGCTGGAAGATCGCTCCTTCCAAGGCTGTCAACGCAGGCGGCGTTGCCGTTTCCGCTCTGGAGATGAGCCAGAACGCTGAGAAG
>JAGAEH010000010.1 GCA_017613225.1 Lachnospiraceae bacterium | reverse complement strand
CCCGCAGCCATCAGGAGATCATGGACCGCTACGGCGCGGACATGGTGATGCAGGAGGAAATGCCGCCGCTGTACTGGCCGCAGATGGGCCGCTACATGTACACGGCAAAGCTGAAAAGTTACGAAGAGATGGAAGCCTTCATCCAGTTTGTGCTGGGATGACAGCTTCCCGCAAAAACCGCCCGCGGCCGTGCGAAGACCGGCCATGGGCGGTTTCTTTTTGTCCGGATCCCGCGTCAGTCTCCTGCGCTGTCCGGCAGCATTCAGCCTGTCATTTACTTTTCCCCGCACCCCTGCCGGTAACGGTAGGGGGCGTCCGCGAAGCGCACGTCATCACCGTCGGACAGCTCCGTCCACTGGCCCGGCAGCAGCCGGTCCCCGTTTACGAAGGTCCCGTTGGTGGAGCCCTCGTCCCGCAGCCGGCAGCCCTTCTCCGTGGCTTCGATCAGGGCATGGTCCCGGCTCATGTAGCGGCTTGCCGGTTCCGCGTCCGCACCGCTGCCCTCTTTTCCGATGCGGAAGGGCGAGGCGGTCACATAGATGTTGGGCCGCTGTTCAGGCTGCCGGCTGATCAGGATACCCAGCGCGGAGCCTGCGATCATCAGCTCCGAAAGCAGCACCGTCTCTCCCCGTTCCAGAATCACCGCAGCTGCTTCCAGCTCGTCCGGGTCGTATTCCAGTGTGTCCTCAATCCGGATCTGCGGCAGTTCCTCTCCGTCAGGGGGCGGAAGCAGGTCAAGGGCCTCCTCCGTACCGATCATCCGCCGGTTCTCCGACTCCCGCAAAAGCAGTGTAAGCATCACGAAAAAAAGGGCTGTAACGCCGTAGATGCCGGCCTGGAGCCAGCGGGAAAACCCGGACAAAAGGCCGCTTTTCCACAGCAGCGCTTCTACGCCAATGCCGATGAGCGGCATCAGCAGGCTGCCGATCCGCTCCATGATACGCAGACCTTTCCGCCGCCTTTCCTTTCGGGCGGCTTTTTTCCGCCCTTTTCTGACCCAGCCCGGGAGGGCCGCCTGACGGCTTTTGTCTGCCTCCTCCGGTTCCGCCGCGCTTTCGGGCTCCGGCTCTTCCAGCAGTTCGATCATCTTCTTCAGATCCGGCTCCGGCAAGGCGCAAAGGGCCAGCAGCGCGTCCCGCTGCTGCAGCGTCAGACTATCAGACAGGCCCCGCAGGCAGTCTTCCCTTTGTTCAAAGGGCAGGCTGACCGCCGGATCTTTTCGCGGATCCTCCGCCCATTCCGGCAGCAGTTCCGCTCCGCCGCTCTGTGATACCTCCCAGAACCAGCTGATCAGCCCGGGCAGCGTCTCCCGAAGGGGCTCCGACCGCCCGGGACAGGCGCAGAAACGCACGCCGTCCGGCTCCGCCAGAAAGATCAGCTCCGGGTCCGTCAGCAGACAGTCCGCCTCGATCAGGTAGTCCTCCAGCTCTTCCCGCAGGGAGACCAGTCTTTCCAGGACCCTGCGCAGCACAGCTTTGCCGCAGCCCGACCGCTCTGCCGCCTCCTGCAGCGATTCCGCCTTACCGATCTGAAAGCAGAACCTCTTTTCGCCGTCCGTGCTTTTGATCCGGAGCCGGCAGAGGCCCGGGATCTCGTTTTCCGTCAGGATCCGCTGCACATAGCTGTCCCCCTCCACCGGCACGTCTATGACCACCGACACACCGGCCGGGTCGTTCATTCTTTTGACCTGCATCTCACCTTAGCCCCTCCTGTCTGTTCTGCCGCAGGAGACGGACAGGGTCCGCAGCCCCGCGGCTGACCGTTTCCGAGAACCGAAGCCGGGAAAGCGGCCAAACGCCGTCCATCTTCAGGGACACGGCCTTTGTGCCGCCGCTTCCCGCCAGTCTTCCGTCCGTCAGGGTAAAGACCGGGCCGGGTTCCGCCTCGATCTCCGTAACGGCGCTTCCAAGGCTCTCCTGCCGGATCCTGGCCGCGGCAGCGCAGACGTCCCGCAGATAAAAGCTCATCAGCACGGCGGTCAGGACCGCCAGCAGCGTCAGGCTCACCACGAAAGCCGCCTCTGCCGTAAAACTTCCTTCCTCTGTTCCCCGGATCTCTGTTTCCGGATACATTCTTCTATTTCTCATGGACGTATCACCATGTTGTCTCTTTTCTTCATCCCACTCCCCAGCCGTGCAGTGCCAGCCGTACCAGTTCCGCCAGCGCCAGAAAAGGCGCGAAGGGCAGTCGTGTCTTCCGGGTCGCCTTCCCCGCTGCCAGCAGGATCAGGCTGAAGCCCGCGCACAGCAGCAGCGCCAGCATCAGTTCCTCCGCCGCCGCGATCCCTCCGCAGGCCAGGCCTCCGGCCATCAGGATCCAGCCGTCCCCGGTGCCGATGCTGCCCCGGGTCAGAAGGCCCGCCGCCATTACAAACAAGCCCGGGATCAGCGCCGTCACCCAGGAAAGGGACGTCAGGCCGCAGCGCAGAAACGCCAGCCATAGTCCCGTTCCCAGATGAAAGGCCAGCCAGGTCCTGGGCAGCCGCTTCCGGTCCAGATCGTAGGCGGTGTGGATCATCAGCAGCGAAAAGTGGATCGCTGCCGCCATCAGCTGCCGCATCTGCTGCAGGGCGGAAGCCCGCAGTCTTCCATGGGCACCCAGCGCCAGCTCCTCTTCAAGCCGCTGCAGTTCCGGTCCAGATGATACCGCCGTCCGCTGTATGTAATGTAGCAGCCGGCGCCTCCCGGCCCTTTTGCGCAGCGTTCGCAGGGATAGTACTTCGCGCCGTCCGCGTTCCGCAGCCCGTCCACCTCCGACCGGGGCACCTGCCGCACCGAAAGGCTCAGATAAGTACAGGCCTCCGTCAGATGATACACGCTGGCATTGTCCGTGACGATCACGAAGCGGAGCGCGCCGGTCCCGGTCAGAAATCGTCCGTTCCAGGCTTTCCGCACCGCCTGCAGCCTGCATTCCGGCAGCCATCCGCCGGAGACAGTCCCGCTCAGGACGATGTCCTCCGTCCCGGCCTCTTCTCCGGGGACACAGGCCTCTGCCAGAAGCTTTGCTTCCTCGTCCAGCCGGTATACGGCGGAGATCTGCGCCTTCAGCGTAATAAACAGGGTCAGCAGCAGGCCGGCAAACAAGAGGAAGGCCGGCACGGCCAGCGCCGCCTCCACTGTCAGACTGCCCAAGGTGACTGCGGACGTCTCTCCGGGTCGAAGGCCCCTTCGCCTTTTGACATGGATATTCAGTTTTAATTTGTTTTTGTTAAAAACGGGGGTTTGGATTGGGAGAGATATCATTGGATTTTTTTATATTCAAACAGATCGGAGCTCTTCTCGCCGAAGAGACTTCCGCAGTCACCTTGCGATCCGCCGGCGGCCTTGGGGCACACCGGGTACTTCAACGGACATGCCTTGCGGCATACCCGCTTTTTTCAACAGGCTGGCCTTGCGGCACGCCGGGTACTTTTGCTCAATAGGCATACGCCGAAGCATACCGGAACTCATAGCTGCGCGAAAACACCGAGAAGGGCATCACCGGCTCCGAGCGGAAACAGAAGGACACCGCGCAGCCGCTGAAACAGTTCGAAAAGTCAAAGGCCGGTTCGACGGAGCGCAGATCATCCCGGATCGCCTCCATCGCCCGCCGCTGCAGCACTCCCGCGTCCAGGCGGTACAGCCACCGCCGCAGATACTGCAGGTAAGTGAGCTGTCCTCCGCTTCCGTCGGCCTGTTCCGGCACGACGCCGCCGTTTAAGAGCTCTCCGACGTCCCGGATGGCCGCTTCCCTGGCCAGGTCCTCCGGAAGCGGCAGCGGCGGCCCCGGGTCTTCCGGCTCCGGATCGTCGGCTTCCCTGCCTTCGTGCGGCGGACTTTCCTCCTCGCCCTCCGGCTCCGGACCTTCTGTCCTTTCCCGCCCGATATCATCGGGGGTATTTTCCCGCGGATCGGACCGTCCTTCCTCCCGGGCCTCCGGCTGCAGGGCGCGAAAGTATTCCAGATACAGCGCGTATCTTTCCTCGTAGATCCTTCTCTGCACCTCCAGCAGGCAGGCGGTCTTTCCCACCGCCCCCGT
>JAGAEH010000107.1 GCA_017613225.1 Lachnospiraceae bacterium | reverse complement strand
CCACACAGTCAGAGATGATCAAAAAGCGCATCGCGGAGTTCGGCGGCAAGCTCTATCTGGAGTTCGGCGGCAAGCTCTTCGACGATTATCACGCTTCCCGCGTGCTTCCGGGCTTCGAACCGGACAGCAAGATAAAGATGCTGATGCAGCTGAAGGAACAGGCGGAGATCGTGGTGGTCATCAGCTCCGACGACATCGAAAAGAACAAGGTCCGCGGCGATCTTGGCATCACCTATGATCTGGATACCCTCCGTCTGATCGACGCCTTCCGGGGCAACGGGCTCTCGGTCAACAGCGTGGTGCTGACCAAGTATCACGGCCAGCCCGCGGCGGACGCCTTCGCCGCCAGGCTGGAAGCCCTGGGCATCCGCAGCTACAAGCACTATCCCATCGCCGGCTATCCCTACAACGTGTCCACCATCGTCAGCGACGACGGCTACGGCAAAAACGACTATATCGAGACCACCAAACCTCTGGTGGTGATCACCGCTCCGGGCCCCGGCAGCGGCAAGATGGCCGCCTGCCTGTCCCAGCTGTATCATGAGAACAAGCGGGGCACCAAGGCCGGCTATGCCAAATTCGAGACCTTCCCCATCTGGAACCTGCCTCTGAACCACCCGGTCAACCTGGCCTACGAGGCCGCCACCGCGGACTTGAACGACGTGAACATGATCGACCCCTTCCATCTGGAAGCCTACGGCAAGAGCACCGTAAACTACAACCGGGACGTGGAGATCTTCCCCGTGCTGCGGGCCATCTTCCAGATGATCTACGGGTCCTCCCCCTATAAATCCCCCACGGACATGGGCGTGAACATGGCGGGCAACTGCATCGTGGACGACTTCGCCGTCTCCGAGGCCGCCAAGGAAGAGATCGTCCGCCGCTACTATGCCGCCCTCTGCGACGAGCGCCAGGGACTGGGCTCCCACGAAGCCACCGTCAAGATCGAACTGATCATGAAGAAGGCCGGCGTCTCCATCTCCGACCGCCGCGTGGTGGCCGCCGCCGTCTCCCGGGAAAAGGAAACGGAAGCCCCTGCCATGGCCATCGAGCTGAACGACGGGCGCATCATCACCGGCAAGACCTCTTCCCTGCTGGGACCTGCCTCCGCCGTGCTGCTGAACGCGCTGAAGGCCCTGGCCGGGATCCCTCACGAGGTCCTGCTGATGTCCCCCAACGTGATCGAACCGATCCAGGAGCTGAAGGTGAACCAGCTGGGCGGCCACAACCCCCGCCTGCACACCGACGAAGTGCTGATCGCCCTGGCCATCTGCGCCGTCACCAATCCCACTGCCAGAGCCGCGCTGGATCAGCTGAAGAACCTGCGCAGCACCGAGGCCCACAGTACCGTGATGCTCTCCCAGGTGGACGACAACACCTTCAAAAAGCTGGGGGTGCACCTGACCTGCGAGCCCAAGCACCAGACCAAAAAACTGTTCCACAAATAAGGTGAAATGGGGACGGTTCTCTTTTCACCTCAATAAATTGTCATCCTGAGGAGTGAAACGACGAAGGATCCCTTCACTGGCATCCGCCAGGGGGATCCTTCACTGCGCTAAGTGAAATGAGGACGGTACTCTTTTCACCTTCCGTATTTTTCCCTGATCGCCTTCAGCTTGAGACCGCAGTGCACGAGCAGATACACATAGATCACGAACATGATCCCGAAGACGACGGTGAAAAACCCGCTGAGGCTGCTCCCCCCGCGGAGCGAATTGACCAGATTCGGGATCACACAGCCCAGAAAGATCAATGCCAGGGGCAGAAGCCTCGTCTTTACGATCCGGCCCGCCATCTCCGCCTTGGAGGCGTTGTCGGAAAACAGTTCGTCTTCCCCGTCCGCCGCAGCGGCCGCCGCGGGCTTCCTGAAGTACAGCCAGCCGAAGCAGCTCTCAAAATACTCCCAGCCGAAATCCCGCGCCATCTGCAGATACTCTTCGGACATCGCGCTGTTCTTATAGTCCAGCCGGTAGATCACGTCCTCCGGCTCGCAGGACTCAAAAGTAAAGAAACCGGGAGGCGCCATCTTAACGAGCTTCCAGCCCGCCCTGTGCTGCTCTCTGAGCCACAGCTCCTCTTCATCATAATCGGCTATCGTAAAGAAACGGAATCTTGTCTTACGCATCGTATTCTTCCCCCTTGCTGTTCTTATATAATCTCTCGATCCTCGCCAGTTCCGCGTCCAGGACTTCCCGTCCCAGCGCCGTGATCTGATAGAGCTTCCGCTTGTCCATCTCGCTGTAAAAAGCGATCAGCCCGTCCTTTTCCATTTTGGAAAGTGTTCCGTACATGGTCCCCGCGCCGATGATGACCGCTCCGCCCGTCAACCTCTTTACCTGCTGACTGATCCCGTATCCGTGCTGCGGCGTCTGCAGGCAGAACAGGATGTAGAATCCGGACTCGGTCATCGGAACGTAGATCCGTTTTATCTTCTCTTCCATAGGACCTCCTTGACTATCTTGGTTCGATATATCGCGCTTCGATATATAATATATCGGACTCCGATATATTTGTCAAGAGTTTTTTTAAGACGGTCTGCATTAAGCAAATAATCGGCTTGACAGTTGTTTAAGATGCTTGTATGATATTCCTATATTCTGAATTTCTGAAATTTGGAGGACTTATGTTAACTGACATTCGGGCAAAATCGCAGATCACGATCCCTAAAAGCATCGTTAAGCATCTTGGCCTTGCCGAGGGGGATCAGCTGGACATATATGAAAAAGACGGGATCATCTACATGGTCCCTGTCACAGTGTACCCCAAAAAATACGTTCTTGAACTTCAGAACGAGATCTCCATGCTGAAAGAAGACATTCAATATGGAAAACAGCCCACTTTCGATACGATAGACGCACTGATCAGCCAGCTGGAGAAAGAATGAGCTTCCGCATCACTTATACGGAGCGCTTCCGGAAGCACTACAAAGCATTGACTGCCCTGGAAAAGAAACAGTTTCAAAATAAACTGTCTCTTTTCACTGAAAACCCTTTCCATCCTTCTTTACGGACAAAACGAATAAAAGGGGCAGATGGTCTGTTTGAATTCAGCGTAAACATGGACATTCGTGTGATCTGGTTCTATGATGGTCCTGACCTTGTTGCTCTGATCGACATCGGACATCATAGTATCCTGAACGAATACTAAGACCCGGCCGGGAATCCCCCAGCCGGGTCTTTTGCGGATCCTTCGACTACGTGCGCTCCGCGCACTCCGCTCAGGATGACAACAGCCTGTCATTCTGAGGAGCGATGCGGCGAAGGATCCCTGCACTCAGGACGGCCGCCTTACTTCACCACTCCCAGGCCCTTGGCCACGATGGTGATGAAGTCCTGCACGTTGGTGACGATGGTCTTGGCGGCCAGGCTGCCGCGGTCCAGAAGCTTGTTCACCACGAACTCGTCCGCGTCCACGGTGTAGAGATACAGCGGACGGATGGTGCCGTCTTCCAGCATGCGGAAGGAGGGCGTCATGTTGCCCGTGGCGATGGTGTGGAGCATGGTGGCCAGGCAGATCACCGTGGTGGCCTTCTTGACCAGTTCCCGCATGGCCTTGGCGCCTTCATAGACGTCCGCGTAGACTTCCGGGATGGGGCCGTCGTCGCGGATGGAGCCCGTCAGCACGATGGGAACGTTATGTTTCACACAGCCGTAGATGATACCGTTGTCGATGTTGTAGTCCTTGATGAACTGCGGAATGGAGCCGCTGCGGCGGACCTTGTTGTCCACGTCCAGATGGTTGTAGTGGCCGTTGGGCACGGATCTCTGGGTGTAGATGTCCTGGCCCAGGGCGGTGTGCAGCAGGGCGCCTTCCAGATCGTGGGTGGCCAGAGCGTTGCCTGCCATCAGCCCGTGGGCGTAGCCGTTCTCGATGATGGCCTGCATGAAGGCCCGGGCGTCATAGTCGAAGGCAAAGGCCGGTCCCATGACCCACAGGATGTTGCCGTGCTCTCTTTCATATTTCAGCAGCTCGATCAGTTCGTCGTAATCACGGGAGTAGGAAGTCTCACGGCTGCGGCCCTGGCGGAAGACGAACTGGTCCTCCAGCGCCTCCTCATCCGTCATGAAACCGTTCGCGTGGACGTAGATGCCCTCGTGGCCGTCCTCGGAGCGGCCCAGGATCACCCGGTCGCCCTTCTTTAAGTTACGGTTTTCCACCACATCCAGATGTCCGTCGGGGCGCAGCACCACGCTGGAGTCCATGCGGCTCTCCTCGGCCAGCTGCCACTTTCCGTCGATCTTAAAGTACTCCGGGAACATGGAAGTGCTGTGATAGTACTCCGGCGCCACGCCGTCCATGTCGGCGATCTCGGTCTTCGCGTCCGGCGCGTTCACGAAACGCTCGGCGGAAAAATCCGGGGCTTTGTATTTAGGCATTTCAAATGACATCTTGTCTCCTCCTTTTATTCAGATCCTTCGGCTCCGCTGCGCTTCGCTCAGGATGACAGCTGCTTGCGGTAGACGGGTTCGTAGTAGAGCTTTGTCCCGCCGTCGCCGTATACGGCATTCCTGACGTTCTCCAGCGAGGCGATGACCGCCGTCGCGTCGGAACGCACCTTCAAAAAGGACATGCAGGCTTCGATCTTCGGCAGCATGCTGCCCTTGGCGAAGTGTCCTTCCCTGATATACTCTTCCGCCTTCCTGGTGCTCAGGCGGTCCAGCGTCACCTGGTCCGGCTTTCCGTAGTTTAGGCAGACCTTGTCCACCGCGGTCAGGATCACCAGCAGGTCCGCCGAAAGCTCGGAGGCCATCAGCGCGGCGGAACGATCCTTGTCGATCACCGCGTCCACGCCCTTATAGCCCTCCTCCGTCCGGATGACGGGGATGCCGCCTCCGCCGGAAGCGATGACCACGGAGCCGCTCTCCACCAGGCGGCGCAGCGCCTGGAACTCCACCACGTCCACGGGAACAGGGGAAGGCACCACCCTTCTCCAGCCCCGGCCGGCATCCTCTTTATAGGTATAGCCGGTCTCCGCCGCCAGCCGCTTCGCCTCTTCTTCGGTCAGAAAACGGCCGATGGGTTTGGTGGGATCCGAAAAAGCCGGATCCTTCGGGTCCACCCGCACCTGGGTCACCACGCAGACAGGGATCTCCCTCAGACCGCGGCGCTCAAAGCAGTTGGCCAGGGCCTGCTGCAGATGATAGCCGATGTATCCCTGGGTCATGGCGCCGCATTCCGGGAAGGGAAATACGGGCGAAGTCCCCGCCGCCGAAGCCGCTTCCAGCGCGGAGTTGATGACCCCCACCTGGGGCCCGTTGCCGTGGGTAATGATCAGCTGGAATCCGTCCTCCACCAGGTCGGTCAGGACTTCCGCGGTCTTCTGCACCCGCTCCAGCTGCTCCGCCGGGGAATTGCCCAGGGCATTGCCGCCCAGGGCGATCATCAGGCGTTTCGGCCTCTGTTTTTTACGGCTCGTTCTTGCCACTTTCCCCGCCTCAGCCCAGATCGATCGGCTCGTCGATCATCGTGGCGCAGACGATGGCCTTAATGGTGTGCATGCGGTTCTCCGCTTCATCAAAGACCACGCTCTGCTCCGACTCAAACACCTCGTTGGTCACTTCCATCTCCGGAATGCCGAAGCGCTTCGCGATGTCGGCGCCGATGGTTGTCTTCTCATCGTGGAAGGAGGGCAGGCAGTGCATGAAGATGGCGTCCTTCTTGGCGTTGGCCATGGCAGCCTTGTTCACCTGGTACTTCTTCAGCAGGTTGATGCGGGTCTCCCAGACTTCCGCGGGCTCGCCCATGGATACCCAGATGTCGGTATAGATCACGTCCGCGTCCTTCGTGCCTTCGTACACGTCCTCGGTCAGGCGCACGCTGCCGCCGCTCTCCGCCGCGATCTTCTTCGCCTCTTCCACCAGCCAGGCCTCAGGGAACAGTTCTTTCGGCGCGCAGGCGGTGAAGTTCAGGCCCATCTTGGCGCAGGCCACCATCAGGGAATTGCCCATGTTGTTGCGGGCATCGCCCATGTAGGTGAAATTGACGCCCTGCAGACGGCCCAGATGCTCTTCGATGGTCAGCAGGTCCGCGAACATCTGCGTGGGATGGAACTGGTCCGTCAGTCCGTTCCACACGGGCTTGTCGGAATACCTGGCCAGCTCTTCCACGATCTCCTGGGAAAAGCCGCGGTATTCGATGCCGTCGTACATGCGGGACAGCACTCTGGCGGTGTCCGCGATGCTCTCCTTCTTGCCCATCTGGGAGCTGCCCGGATCCAGGAACGTCACGCCCATGCCCAGGTCCAGCCCGGCCACTTCAAAGGAGCAGCGGGTCCTGGTGGAAGTCTTCTCGAACAGCAGCACGATGTTCCTCCCCTCCAGATAGCGGTGAGGGATGCGGTTATGCTTCTTGTACTTCAGGTCCTTTGCCAGATCCAGCACGTAGCGGATCTCTTCCGGCGTGTAATCCAGCAGCTTTAACAGGTCTCTTCCTCTTAAGTCCACCATGATGGTTCCTCCAAATCTATGTTTTATGTTTCTGATATCAAACTTCTTCGCGCACCAACGGCATGCTCATGCAGCGGGGGCCGCCTCTGCCTCTGGAGAGCTCCGAGCTGGGGATCTCCAGCACTTCCACCCCGTGTTCCCGCAGCAGGTCGTTGGTGACCCTGTTCCGGTCGTAGGCGATGACCGTTCCGGGGCGGATGCACAGCACGTTGCTGCCATCGTTCCACTGTTCCCGCTCCGCCGTGACCCGGTCGCCGCCGCCGCACTTGATCAGGCAGACCTGGTCCAGCCCCAGGGCGTCGTCCAGGATCTTCTCCAGCGGTTCCCGCAGTTCCCGCACGAAGGTGCACTTTTCCAGTCCTCTCTCCAGGCTGAACACCCGCAGGCTGCCCAGGATCTCCGGATGGATCAGGAACTTGTCCTTGTCCAGCTGGGTCAGCACCGTATCCAGATGCATGAAGGCGCGGATGTCCGGAATGTAGAAGGCCAGGATCTTTTCCACGCTGCTGTTCCCGTTCCGGAGCATGTTGGCGGCCAGGATCTCGATGGCCTCCGTCTGGGTGCGCTGGGAGATGCCCACGGCGATCACCTTCTCGTTCAGCACCAGCACGTCGCCGCCCTCGATGGAGAAAGGCTGATGGCGGTCGTAGTACAGCGGCACCAGACCCCGGTAATCCGGATGGTCCCGGAAGATCAGGGCGCCGAACAGCGTTTCGCGTCTGCGGGTGCCGGAATACATGTGGTTTAAGATCACGCCGTTTCCCACGCAGGCGAAGGGATCCCGGGTAAAGTACAGGTTGGGGATCGGATCCAGGGCGAAGCGGCTGCTGCGGCCCACCAGGGCCGTCAGGGAGCAGCCCTTCACGTCCTCCAGTTCGCCGACGCCGACACCGGACATCATCTTCAGGATCATCTCCTTTTCGTCCCCGATGTCCATCAGCAGTCTGTACAGTTCCTCCTGATAGGCCGCTGCCGAAGGGCCGGCCTCTTCAATGAACTGGCGGACGAACCGGGCCTTTTCCGCGGAGTCGGACCGCAGGGCTTCCGCCGCCAGGTCCTCCAGATACACCACTTCGGTGCCGTTTTCCCGCATCAGGTCCGCGAAGGCGTCGTGCTCTTTCACCGCCGTCCGCAGATAGGGAATGTCATCAAACAAAAGGCGCTCCAGTTCCCCCGGGACCAGGCGCTCCAGCTCGCCGCCGGGCCGGTGCAGCAGCACCTTTTTCAGAAGGCCCGTCTCGCTCTTAACTTGTATAGGAAATGTTGTGTTCTTCATAAAAGCAATGTATCACGCTCTTTTGACGGTGTAAAATCGGAAAAACAGGCCTAAAACTTAATTAAATTAAGTTTAGAATGTATATCGCGTGCATAATGAAAGGGCAGGGTCACCGACCCCGCCCCTTGGCTGATATTTATTCAATATGTTTTATATAATCAATATTTAATCGACGTGGATGCCGTCCAGCTCTTCTGTGATCTCACAGATCTCATCGATCATGGAGCCGATATATTCGATGGTGTCCAGCAGAGGTTTGTCCGTGGTGATGTCGATGCCCGCCGTCTTCGCCAGGCCTGCCGGATCCAGGGTGCCGCCCAGGGCCAGAAGCTTCTTCCAGTCGTCCACTGCCGGCTGTCCCTCTTTCTCGATGCGCAGCGCCGCCTGGGTCGCCACGGTCAGACCGGCGCTGTAGGTGTAGGAATACAGTCCCATGTAATAGTGGGGCTGGCGCATCCAGGTCAGCTCCGCGCCGGGGATCAGTTTCACGTCGTCGCCCCAGAAGATCTCCAGGTTCTTTTTGAAGATGCCGGACAGAGTCTCCGCGTTGACGGAGCCGCCCTCGTCGATGATCTTGTAGACTTCACGCTGATACCAGGCCTCTCTCAGGTGCGTCACGAAATTGTGATAGTAGGTATGACCCACCATGGATGCCAGCACCCAGCGGCGGAAGCGCTTGTCATCGCTGGTCTTCTTCAGATAGTTGGCCATGATCAGCTCGTTCATGGTGGAAGGAGCCTCCACCATGTAGCCGGACACGTCCGTATCGAAGAGGCTCTGTGTGGAGTTGCAGGTCTGGAAATGACCGGCGTGGCCCAGCTCGTGGGCGATGGTGAACACGTCCGCCATGCGGCCGTTCCAGGTCAGCAGGATGAAGGAATTCCGGCCGTAGGGACTGGCGCAGAAGCCGCCGGTGGACTTGCCCTGGTTCTTGGCAAAGTCGAACCAGCGCTCACGGTAGGCCTGATCCACCATGGCCACATAGTCTTCGCCCAGGGCCGCCAGGCCCTTCATCACGTAATCTCTTGACTCCTCGATGGTGACCCGGGGATCGTAGTCCGGATCGACGGAGAGCTTCAGGTCCGCGAAGGTCATCTCGTCCAGGCCGTGCTTCGCCTTGATCAGCCGCGCGTATTTCCGCATGTGGGGCGCCAGCTTTTCGGTGATCAGGTCGATCTGGCGGTCATACATCTCCCGGGTGACCTTCTGGCCGAACAGCAGATAGTCAAAGACCGAATCGTAGCCCCGCAGCGTGGCCTCCGCCTTTTCCTGGGAGACCTGAGTATTGTAGATGGCGCCTGTCACGTTCTCGTACTGGCGGATCTTCTCGGAAAATGCCGCGAAGGCGGCGCGGCGCACGTCCGTGTCGTTCTCATATTCATAGTCGTCCTCGAACAGGGAATAGCCCAGCGGGTATTCCTTGCCGTTTACGGTAAAGGACGGGAACTTCATGTCCGCCAGCTTGGCGACGTTGTACAGCTCGTAGGGGGCCTCGAAGGACTGGGAAAGGGCGGTCAGGGCCTTCTCCGTCTCGGGGCTCAGGCGGTGGGGCTTCTCCCTCAGCAGATCGGTCAGGAAGTTCTTCCTGGCCGCGGACTTTTCAATGGCCTCTTTGATCACGGCGTCGTCCGCCAGCAGGATCTCGCTCTGAACAAAGGAGAGCTCCGTCTCGATCAGCGTCATCTCGTTGCGGATCTTGGCCTCCCGCTCCATCAGGTAGGTGTCGTAGTAGTCCACCGAAGTGTGCAGGTTGTTGTAGCTTCCCACCAGATAGGCGATCTCTTCGATCTTCTCCAGGTCCCGGACGCAGTTTACGATGGCGTCCGCCGTGGTCAGCTTTCCCTTATAATCCTCCACCAGCTTTTTCGCCAGCGCTTTCGCCTTTTCATGATCCGCGTACATCTCCTCCTCTGTCTTGTAGATCAGAGTCAGATCCCACTTCAGTTCCTCCGGAACTTCGTTCCTCATCGCAAGTGCCATAGGTGCCTCCTG
Organism: Lachnospiraceae bacterium; assembly: GCA_017613225.1. Lineage (GTDB taxonomy): Bacteria > Bacillota > Clostridia > Lachnospirales > Lachnospiraceae > UBA3774. Next base: position 7,093 of record JAGAEH010000107.1, on the reverse strand, counting down.
TAACAATTGTTATTTGGTATTGTTGCTTTTTACAGTATAAACGAGACAGTCCTCATATTCAATTCCCCCGCCGCAAAAAACACCGTCCGGATCCCCCTCCGGACGGCGGGCTGTCATGCTCTTCCGGTTTTCCGCTCTCCGTCTATTCCGGCTTTGCGGGTCCCGCCAGCTCCTCCAGCCGGGCTGCCTGCTCCAAAAGCTCCGCCGGCTTCATGTCCAGCGCCTTCGCGATGCGGAACAGCACCTCCACGGAAAAGCCCCGGGCGATGCCGGGCGCCTCGATGGCACTCAAATGGGACCGGCTGATCCCGGCCTTCTTCGCCAGTTCCTCCTGGGAAAGCCCCCGCAGTTTCCGCATCAGGGCCACCATCAGCCCCAAACGCACAAAAGGCTCCTCACTGCTGTTTAGCGATCTGCATTTGCTCATGATCCTCCCCTCCTTCCTGTATCTTAAGCCAAAAAGGAGGCGACACCTGCACAATATAAAGAGCATATTTGCCAAAAAACAGCGCCCGGAGCATGCTCCGGGCGGCAGTTGAGGTCTTGTATCTTGTTTTGGGATATACCGCGAAAGGTCTCAGTCCGGGATGGGGATCTTGACCAGCCAGTTTCCCTGATGGTCGATCAGGCCGTAGTACTGCTGGCCGCGGACGGCAATGGCCTCTTCGTCGGCGGAGCCCACCCGGGCCACGTTGTGGAAGATCACCTCTTTGTCCATGGTGAACAGGTCGGTCCGGTAGCTGTCACTGCCGGTCTGCCTGACGCAGCTGTAGATGCCGGCGGTCACACGCTCTATCTTCACATAGTTTTCCCACTGTTCGGACAAATAGTCCAGCCGCTGCTCCAGCAGCGCGAAACCCGTCTCCGGTTCCCCGGTCCACTCGTTCTTGAACTCATACTCGCACATGACCAGGCCGTCGAAGGTGCTGTAGGCCCTGGTCAGCCCCCGGATCCTCCGCATGGCCGCCGTCTCGCCCTTCTTGTCCAGCACATAGACGGTGTCGTCCTTGCGGGCGATGGTCATGCCGATGGGCATGTCGCTCTCATCCTTCATCAGGCCGATCTTGTCGAAGGGGCCGGCCAGCCGCTTGCCGCGGATGCTGTGCAGCTTCACGTCTTTGGAAAAATCGTCGCCGCAGATCACGTTGATGCCGTCCGTGGTCTGGAAGGTGGACGGGAAAGTGTTCAAAGTCTTCCAGTCGTCCGAGCGGATGACGTGGCACATGTCGTTTTCCCTTTTGACGCAGATCACGCCGCGGGCCCCGCAGTCGATCAGGTCGATGTCAAACATCTTCTCCGAAGTATCCAGGATCTCCAGCTTTTCGTTCAGCACCGCGCAGCCGGAACCCATGTAGCCCAGAATAAAGCCGCCGCAGCTGTAGCCGAAGGTGAAGTCCTCGCCGTAAGGATCCTCCAGGATCTTTTCGCCGTCCCCGGTGCAGACCCCCAGCATGTGCCTCTTGGCGTCCAGGCAGACCGCCGTCTTTTTGGTCAGTTTTTCGATGGAGAACACGTTCTCCGCGGCCACAGTCCCGGAGGCGGGATCGTACAGGAAGCCGGTCTCCTCCACGCCCTCGATGCCCTCGGGCAGCAGATGCTTGACGACGTAAGAGCCGATACCCTCGCCATAGGTGCAGTCCGTGCCGCCCTCCAGGGGCTTCCCCTTGGCGGAGTAGAGCCAGGAGGCCTTCAGGCTGCCGTCCTTGTTGGTCTCTTTCAGCGTATAATAGCGGAGACGGCCCGTGATCACGTCACAGAGCGGCGTCGGGATGATGACGTTCCCCAGAAGGTTCCCCTCGGGATCCATCCAGAACACCCGCTCCGGATCATCCTCCGAGGGCATGGGAATGCTGTAGACCCGGTCCACGCAGATCTTCGGCGCGTCCTTCACGTCCAGAGGCTCCCCCGGGTCCCGTTCCGTCTGCGTCTCCGGCGGAGTCTGAGACGAGTTCTCCGTACTCACCGGCGCAGTCTCGGTCCCCCGCGCGGAGGTCTTCGTCTCCTCCTGCTGCGCGGAACAGGCCGCCATGTTCAAGATGATGAGCGCGCACAGAAGCGCGCCGCATAACCGTTTCATGATGTTCGATCCCTCCCGGCACCGCCGTCATCGGCAGGCCCCGCAGTATAAAACACCGGGATCAGTATGCCCGATCCCGGCTTTATTCTATCCCATGCCTCTGTAATAGTCAACTTTGGCGGAAATACGTCACTATTTCTTAATATCCCTGCTTGGCCTTCTCCATGATCCGGTCCACTGCGGCGAATTCCCACTTGTCGCCTGCGTCCCTGCACTCTTCTTTCAAGGCCGGCAGGTAATCCAGCAGATCGGTGAACTCCACGTTGTCCAGCTCCGTCAGGTCCGCGACGCGGTAAGCGCCGTTCTCCTCAGCAATGGTAAAGCGGTAGAGACTGCCCCAGTCGCTGGTGACACCGTCGAACCGATAAGCGCAGGAAACGCGGGCCTCCACGACATAGTCCCCGTCCTGCAGCTTCGGCTCTCCTTCCAGCCGCACCCAATTGATCTCCGCTTCGGTAATGCCTGTCTTTCCGTCGATCTGGTAGGTGTCGCGCATGGTCTCGATGTTCTTTGCCACCGCGTAGCCGTGGACCGTTCTGAAGTCGTCCCAGCCGAAGGTAGTGGCGCTGCCCTTCACCATGCTGCCGTACATGGTCTCGCAGAAATCCAGGATGCACAGCCGCAGCTTTTCGCTCAGATCCTTCTCCACCGGCAGCTCCTTCTTTGCGATCCAGTTCCCCTGATGGTCCACCAGCCCCACATAGTAGCCCTGGCGGACGGCGATGACGTTTTCGTCGCCGCCGAAGACGTCGTCCACTTCATAGAGGATCTCCTCTTCTTTCTCGTTCAGCAGGCAGGCATAGGGCTTTGACACATTGATCCATCTGCCCAGCCAGATCCCTTCGGTGACCGGCGTCAAGAATTCAAAGTGCCGCGAGGTCAGGCGGTTCAGCTGCCTGTCGTAGATCACCTGGCTCATCCTCATGGTGCCGTCTGTGTCTTTCCACTCATAGGAGCAGTCGATCCTGCCGTCGGTCCGCGCATCCTTTCCGTAATTCGCAGGAGCGGCATAGATCAGTCCTTCGACGGTGGTGCTGCAGAGCTCTCTGCCGTTCTTGTCCAGGACCGTCAGCGTCTCGCCCTGTCTGGCCAGATACTCCCCGGCATAGCTGCCGTCTTCGAGCTTCAACAGGCTGATCTCGTCATAGGGCCCGGCCAGCTGTGTCCCGTTCAGATCGTACAACGCGGCATTTCCGGAGGTCCCGCAGACCGCGCACACGCCATCCGTCTGCCGCAGATCCTCTGGAAGACGCGCCAGCAGCTGCCAGCCTTCCGCGGCATACAGTTCCGTATCATCCTGGGTCCGTCTGATGCAGACGGCTCCCTGTGCACAGCCCACCAGGTCCAGCTCCTCCGACTCAGCAGCCTCAGCCACCACCGATAGGCTGCTGTCCAGGATGACGCGATGTTCCAGACCGTTCTCCTCCTCCGAAAGACCGCTGATGAATCCGCCCTCGATCAGGATGGATCCCAGCGGAACGTCACTGTCGTAGGTGGCAGTCATCGCTCCGGTAGTGTCTGACGCTCCGATCAGTCTGCCCTCCGGATCCAGCAGGACCGCGCTTTCATCGTTCAGTTTCCGGATCTCATATACGCCTTCCCGCACGTTGGTCTTCGTAATGGGATCGTACAGCCAGGTGGACTTTTGCGGATCAGGCACTTCTCCTCCCGGATAACCGGGCCACTCGCCCTCGCCTTCTCTGCGGACAAAGGCAGAATAGAGGGATTTTCGGACCAGGCCTCCGATGCAGGCTCCGAACTCGCAGTCTTCGCTCTCGTCAACGGGCACGCCGTTTACGTCATAGAGCCAGGACTTCACAAGTGTCAGCTGGCCTTTCTCGCCCTTTTCATATTGTTTCAGGGTGTAGTAGCGCAGCTCGCCGGTAACCGCGTCCGTCAGCTTCTCCGGGATCGCCAGATCCATGATCAGCGTCCCCTGGGGATCCATGGCAAAGGCCTGTTCCTCCTCCGTTCCGCGGCCCCAGACTACCGTGTAATAGTCCCCGGTATAGATCTTCGGCGCCTCTACAGCCGGCGTCGGCTGCTCCTTTGAAGTCTCCGCCGCCTGCTCCGTGGATGGTTCGGCGGCCTGCTCCGTGGAAAGCTGTGAAGACGGCTGCTCTTTTGCAGGCTCCGTATCCTGCTCTTTTTCCGTGGGGGCCGCCTCCCGCGTCTCCGGGGCGGCCGAACCGGTACTCCCGCCGTTTTGCGGGTCTGTCATAAAGCAACCCGCCAGTACCAGGCAGAGCATTACTGCCAGGATGGCCATCCATGCCGGCGCTTTTTTATATCTCAGCACGTTGCTGACGCGGCTCTTCACATTGGCTTCCGCGAAGGCCAGGGGTGACGCCGCCAGAGCACGGTGCCGTACACTGCAGTTGATCAGCGCGTCGGCGTAAGACTTTTTAATGCCGCTGCCCATCTTCTGCAGCACCGACTCGTCGCAGGCGAACTCGACGTCCCGGCAAAACAGGACGAAGGCCAGCCAGATCAGCGGGTTGAACCAATTCACCGCCAGCAGGGCGAACCCAAAGGCCTTCCAGACATGGTCGCGGCGGCGCAGATGGGTCTGTTCGTGGGCCAGTACATAGGAGAGATCCGGCTCCGCCAGGGCTGCCGGCAGATAGATGCGCGGACGCAGGATCCCCTGGATAAAGGGCGTGCCTATGCGGTCGCAGCGCCAGACGTTGTCCTTTTGACGCACCGCTTCGCGCACCACGCGGCGGATCCTCCAGTCGTTGACGACCCCATAAAGCAGCATGGCGACCATCCCGGCAAGCCAGATGAGGGCCGTAATGTTCAGCCATTTTCCCCGCGCCTGCTCTTTTACGGCTGCTGTTTCAGAACTCGCCGCGTTCTGCGCGTACTGGATGGGCGTACCGCCGGGCTGACCGGAAAAGACCTGCCCTTGCTGCGGATCGCCGCCGGGCGCGGCCGTTTTCTCCGCGTTGCCGGGCTGCAGGTCATTTTGTCCCTGTCCGTTTTCTGTCTGCATGTTCTGCTGACCGGAGACACTGCCAGGCTGGCCGGGAAGGACCTGATCCTGCTGCGGATCGCCGCCGGGCGCGGCCGTGTTCTCAGCACTGCCGGGCTGTATATCATTTTGTCCCTGCACGTTTTCTGTCTGCATGTTCTGCTGACCCTGCCAGCCGGTGGCTGTCGCAAGGTCATCGTATGCCCCGGGCGCGGCTTCCGCCGAGGTCCCGGTCTTTGCCATAGCCTCTGTCCGTTTCTGCGCCTCGTCCAGCTGCGCTCCGCTTTCCGACGCCGACGTCCGGTTCAGGATCGTGCCAGTATCCGGAACCAGGCTGAAAGATGTCTGCAGGGTGAACGGGCAGATCAGCCGCAGCGCCACCAGGCCCCACAGCACCAGAAACAGTTTGCGCGGCACCCGGCGAAACGCCAGCCGCAGCGCCGCTATCACAAGCGTCATGCAGCCGGCCGCGACGCTCATATTCAAAACTTTTATGATGATCTTTTCCATGGTCTCCCCTTTTGCCTCTGATCAAGAATACAGCCTTTCCCGCCCTGCTATTGCCGGGCCTCTTTGTTTCCAGGCTCTTCCACCGGGCTTTTGCCGGGCCTCTCTGCTTCCTGCTTTTTCCCCCGGATGCTGCCGGTCCTCTTTGCTTTCAGGCCTTAGGATCCTATTCCTCCCGGTACTCCTCTACCATGCGGTGCAGTTCCTCCGCCTGCTCCGGAGTCAGCTTCCTCTTTCCCAGAAAAGCCGCCAGGAATGCGGGAAGCGACCCCTCAAAGGTCTCCTCCACAAACTGCTCGCTCCTGTTCGCGTTGTATTCCTCCCGCGAGACCAGGGCGGTGACGATGGTCTTGTCATTCTTAAAAAGGCCCTTCTCGCACAGGCGCTTCAGCACGGTATATGACGTGCTCTTCTTCCAGCCGAAAGCCTTCTCGGCGCGCTGTGCCAGCTCCATCGAGGTCATCGGTTCATTCTCCCAGATGATCTCCGCGAAGCGGGTCTCCATTTCTCCCAGTTGATAAGTGCCCATATCACTCTCCACAAAGTGTTCTTCTCGATATTCTGCCCTCCGTGAAAGAGGTCTGTCTTCATTCTATTGTTTATAGAATGGCATGTCAAGTATGCCCGCATCAATATCCGGCGCCTGCCGCAGTCTGGTCTTCCGCGCAGCTTCAGTCAATATCCGGCGTCAACGACCTCCCAGCCGCCGGAACTGCGCCTCAGAATCCAGATCCAGAGTGGATACCCGCTGGTTCCTCGTTCGGTCCCGTCTGGCTCCACAAAGTATCCGCCCAACACCATGGTGTTCTCAACAGTATCAAACGCCGAGTAGGATCCTGTCCTGATTTCGTCTGTAAAATCGTCCCCCGGATAATACAGTTCCTTCAGCCTGGAGCCTTCGAAGTCTGTGCTGCCCATCCACTCGCGCACGGCGTCTTTGGCCAGCTCGATATCCTCTTCTGAATAATACTTCGAAAAGCTCGACTCTTTGGTCTCCTCCGTACTTGCGGCTTTTGTGGAAGGGGTTTCTTCTGTCGCCTTGGTTTCTGCAGCTTTTTCCGTCTGCTTCTCGGTCTCCGCGGCCTCTTCCGTCTGTCTCTCACTCTCCTGAGCAGGCTTAGAAGGCTCTGTTGTTTCGCTTTCAGGCGGAGTTTCCGCTCCTTTCAGAACATAGGGGATCTCAAATCTGTCCAGCTCGTCCAGGCCGATCAGTCCCAGCTCCAGCGCCTCACCTACCGTCTTAATGCTGTTGTCGGAAAAGTAGACGTCATAGCAGTCCAGATAGGTATAGCTGACCCAGAATTCTGTGTTTCCCTCACGGAAGGTCATGCCGGCCCCCATCGCCTTCTCCGGAAGATCATACGCTTTGTTTGCCCGGATGTCATCGGCCGCGGCGTCTTCTGAAGTCTTCTGGCTTCTTCGCCTCATCTCCTCCTTCATGTCTTCCGGGATCAGGTCGTCGATCGGCACCTTTTTCTGTTCCATGATGCGGTCCACCGCCTCGAACTGCCACTTGTCGCCCGCGTCTTTGCATT
>JAGAEH010000106.1 GCA_017613225.1 Lachnospiraceae bacterium | reverse complement strand
GCGAAGGGGGAGATGGCGGTATCGATGATGTCCGCGCCTGCCTGTACGCCGCGCATGTAGCTCATGGCACCGCAGCCGCTGGTGTAGTGGGTGTGCAGCTCGATGGGCACGGTGACGACGGTCTTCAGATCGCGCACCAGGCTCTCCGCCTCTTCCGGCACCAGCAGGGCAGCCATGTCCTTGATGCAGATGGAGTCCGCGCCCATATCCTGCATGCTCTTGGCAATGTTCATGTAGTACTCATGGGTGTAGGGCTCGCCCAGCGTATAGGAGATGGCAGTCTGCACTTCGCCGCCGTACTTCTTGGAAGCGTTCACGGCGGTCTCCAGGTTGCGCAGGTCGTTCAGCGCGTCGAAGATGCGGATGATGTCGATGCCGTTGTCCAGGGACTTCTTGACGAAGTAGTCCACAACGTCGTCCGCGTAGTGGCGGTATCCCAGGATGTTCTGGCCGCGGAACAGCATCTGCAGCTCGGTGTTCTTGAAGCCCTCGCGCAGCTTGCGCAGGCGGACCCAGGGATCCTCTTTCAGGAAACGCAGTGCCGCGTCGAAGGTGGCGCCGCCCCAGACTTCGCAGGCATGATAACCGACCTGGTCCATCTTCTCCACGATGGGCAGCATGTCGTCGGTCTTCATGCGGGTGGCGATCAGGGACTGCTGGCCGTCACGCAATACAGTTTCTACTATTTTTACAGGTTTTGCCATAAGTCGTTCCTCCGTTTATCTCACACCGAAGATGGCCATGAAGGTACCGGCTGCCACAGCCGTACCGATAACGCCGGCCACGTTGGGACCCATCGCGTGCATCAGCAGGAAGTTGGTGGGATCGTACTCCGCGCCTACTTTCTGAGACACACGGGCCGCCATGGGCACTGCGGACACGCCGGCGGAACCGATCAGAGGATTGATCTTGCCGTGTGTGAGCTTGCTTAACAGCTTGCCCAGCATCACGCCTCCGAAGGTACCGAACATGAAGGCCACAAGGCCGCAGCACACGATGATCAGGGTACCCTTGTTCAGGAACTTCTCCGCGGAAGTGGTGGCGCCGACGGAAGTGCCCAGGATGATGACCACGATGTACATCAGCGCGTTGGAAGCGGTATCGGTGAGCTGGCGGACCACGCCGGATTCACGGAACAGGTTGCCAAGCATCAGCATACCGACCAGGGGAGCGGTGGACGGAAGGATCATGCAGACCACGATGGTGATGATGACCGGGAACAGGATGCGCTCCAGTTTGGAAACGGGACGCAGCTGGCCCATCTTGATCAGCTTTTCCTTCTTGGTGGTGAAGGCCTTCATGATGGGAGGCTGGATCATCGGGACCAGGGACATGTAGCTGTAAGCCGCTACTGCGATGGCGCCCATGATGCCGGTCTGGCCCAGCTTGGAGGCCAGGAAGATGGAGGTCGGGCCGTCCGCGCCGCCGATGATGGAGATGGCTGCGGAAGCCTTGCCGTTAAAGCCGAAAGCCATGGCCAGGAAGTAGGCCACATAGATGCCCAGCTGGGCGGCGGCGCCCATCAGGAAGCTGATGGGGTTGGCGATCAGGGGACCGAAGTCGGTCATGGCGCCTACGCCCATGAAGATCAGGGACGGCAGGATCGCCCATTCGTCCAGCTTGTAGAAGTAGTACAGCAGGCCGCCCGCGTTCTCGCTGGTGGTGAAGCTGTGCCCCTTGATCAGGCCTTCGAAATCGGCCTGGGTAAATCCATCGGCCAGTTCGACCGTGGCGACATCCACCTCGTCGCCCACACTGTCTTTATAATAATAGTAGACCTTATTGCCATCCACCTTCGTGAGAGCGGCGTTGATCGTCGCCTCCAGGTCCTCGCCGTCAAACTCCACCATGGCGACGGTCTTGCCGTCGGCATTGAGGTAGTTCGTGGAGGACGGCGCCATGATGGCCGGATAGATATTGACCAGCAGCATGCCGAAGGCGATCGGGATCAGCAGCAGGGGCTCAAATCCCTTCTTGATCGCCAGGAACAGCAGAAGGCAGGCAACCAGGATCATCACGTAGTTGCCCCACGTCAGGTTCAGGAACGCTGTCTGCTCAAACAGGTTTTTTAAAGTTTGTCCAAACATTCCGGTTCTCCTTTAAGCGAATCAGTTCATGGTAGCGATCAGAGTGCCTACTTCTACGGGATCTCCTTCACGGATGTCGATGGATGCCAGAGTGCCGTCAGCGGGAGCCACAACGGGGATCTCCATCTTCATGGACTCCAGGATGACGATGCTGTCGCCGGTCTTAAGGGCCTGTCCCACGGAGGAGACGATCTTCCAGATCTTGCCTGCGACCTGTGCTTCCACACGGGTGCCGCCGGCTGCGCCGGTGGCTGCGGGAGCAGGGGCTGCTGCCGCGGGGGCGGGAGCTGCTGCCACAGGGGCGGGAGCCGCTGCGGGGCCGGTGCCTTCAACTGTTACATCATAAGAAACGCCGTTAACGGTTACTTTGTAAGTGCTCATTTTCTCTCTCCTTTGGGATCATTTGCTTTTTTTGATGGAAGTTACCTTGAAGTTGCCGCCCAGCTCCTGTGCCATCGCGCCAAGGATGGCCGCCGCCACGGCGCCGTCGACCTCGTCTTCAAAATTGACGTCGGACTTGGCCATGGTTCCGGGAACAGGCAGTGCGACGAATTCCTTTGCCCCGGGCGCGGGCGCGCTTGCCGGTGCCTTGACTGCCGCCGCCTGAGCACTGACCTTACCGGCGCCGGCGCCGCCAAGGAACTTGAATGCCCAGATGATGATGCTGAGGAAGATCAGTACGGAGAAGACTACGAACAGACCTACCAGCATGTTGGAAAAGCCCTCTGCCAAAAGGCTCTCCGCTGCCAAAAAGACCATAGTTTTTACTCCTTTGTATCTTTTTTCGGACGAAGTCCAATTTCGTCCAGATACATATTACCCTCTGGCAGGTACAATTTCAATAAATAAGCATAAGAAAATAGACAGTTTTTTGTTATTTCTTTTTGTTTACTTTTAACCGCCCATATACTAAAATAAACTGTTGAATACTAAGGAAAAACTGTGTTTTTAAAAGGATGAAACTGGCTGAGATCAAGCAAAAACTGTTCAACCGCGAGACCATTTTGTACCTGGTCTTCGGGGTCCTGACCACGGCGGTCAATTATGCTGTCTATTATATATGCAGGGGGATCGGCATCGACTACAAGATCGCCAACGTCATCGCCTGGATCTTTGCCGTGATCTTCGCCTTCGTCACCAACAAGCTCTTTGTATTCGAAAGCAAAAGCTGGCAGCCGGCCGTCGTGCTGCGGGAACTGGTCCTGTTCGCCGGCGCCAGGGTCTTCTCCCTGCTGATCGAAGAAGGCTTCCTGCTGTTCACGGTGGAGGTCCTCCACGGGAACGACAGGATCATGAAGCTGATCGCCGCGGTGTTCGTGGTGATCATCAACTACTTCTTCAGCAAATTCTTCATTTTTAAAAAGAGCGGCGGAGCCGCACGGCCCGCCGATACCGATACGGAGGAAACTGTCCATGAGCAAAAAGAATAAACCGGTCAAAGCGACGCAATATACTTTCAAAGACCGCCTGCCGCTGCTGCTGGCCTTTGCCATACCGGTCTTCATCATGATCCTGATCTTTGCCGGGAAGGGGATCTACCCCTTCGGCGAGATGAGCTTCCTCCGCATCGACCTGTATCATCAGTACGCGCCTTTCCACACGGACCTGCTGCGCAGGCTCCAGAGCGGCGCCAGCCTCACCTATGCCTGGGACATCGGCCTGGGCAGCAACTACGTGGCGCTCTTTGCCTACTACCTGAGCAGCCCCTTCAACCTGCTGCTCTTCTTCATGAAGCCGGATTACATCACCGAGTACATCGGCTTCATGGCCATCCTCAAGACCGGCCTGGCCAGCCTGACCATGGCCTGGTACCTGAGCTCCCGCAGCGGCCGCCGCACTCTGGCTGCCACCTTCTTCGGCGTCTGCTATGCCATGTGCGGCTACTTCGCGGCCTACAACTGGAACATCATGTGGCTGGACTGCCTGTGGCTGGCGCCCCTGGTGATCCTGGGACTGGAGCGGCTGGTCAAGGAGAACCGCCCCTTCCTGTACTGCGTGGCCCTGGCCCTGTCCATCCTGACCAACTACTACATCTCCATCATGCTCTGCATGTTCCTGGTGCTGTACTTCCTGTGCCTGCTGATCATGGTCCCCCAGAAGAACTTCATGAGCTATCTGGGAAAGATCGGCCAGTTCGCGCTGTTCTCCCTGATCGCCGGCGGCATCGCGGCCATCCTGCTTTTGCCCGCCTATTTCGCGCTGTCCTCCACGGCCAGCGCCTGGAGCAAGACCACCTTCCCCTCCACCCTCACCAACTACTTCGCCATCTTTGACATGCTGGGACGCCACCTGATGCTGGTGGAGACCGAGCTGGGCCTGGAGCACTGGCCCAACCTGTACAGCGGCGTGGCAGCCCTGATCTTCCTGCCCCTGTACTACATGAACAGGCGGGTCAGCTACAAGGAAAAGATCGTCAAGACCGTCCTTCTGGTCGTGATGCTCCTCTCCTTCTCCTTCAATATCCCGAACTACATCTGGCACGGGCTGCACTATCCCAACAGCCTGCCCTGCCGCCAGTCCTTCCTGTACACCATTATCCTGCTCTCCATGTGCCATGAAGGCGCCCGGGGACTGCGCACCGTAAACAAGGGCCGCATCGCGGCGATCTTCTTCGGCGCCGCCGCCTTCATCCTGGTGGCAGAGAAGCTGATCACCGCGCCGGAATTCCACTACTGGTCCTACTACATCAGCCTGCTGTTCGTGGCCCTGTACTGCCTGTTCTTCTACATGTACCGGAACGGACAGCTGAAGGAGGTCTTCGCCTTTACCCTGGCGCTGATCGTGCTGGTGCTGGAGACCGGCGCCAACATGGCCGTCACCAGCGTCACCATCACCAGCCGCACCGCCTACTGGGACCACGTCAAGGACTACCAGGAGCTGCTGGCCTCCACCGGGGACGAGGACCTGTTCTACCGCGTGGACAAGATGTCCCGCAAGTCCAAGGACGACGGCACTTTCATCAACTACAATTCCGCCTCGATCTTCTCCTCCACCACCCACGCGGGGATCTCCGACATCTACCGCAAGCTGGGCATGGAGGGAAATACCAACGCCTACTGCGTGACCGGCGCCACGCCTTTCATGGAGTCCATCCTCAGCGTCAAATACCGGCTGTCCTTAAACGAACTGCCGGAGAGCCCATTGTACCGGCTGGCCGGGGAGCAGAACGGCGCCTACCTCTATGAGAACCTGTACACCCTGCCCCTGGGCTTCATGATCGGAAGCGACGCGGAGGATGCCTTCATATCCGGCGCGGGAACTCCCTTCCGGGCACAGAACCGCCTGGCGTCGCTGCTCGGCGGGGAAGGAAACGTGCTCTCCCAGATCCCCGGCAGCGTGCAGGGGTCGGAATACACCACCTCCGTCAGCGAGCGGGCCCACATCTTCGCCTATGTGGAAAACAGTTCCATCGATTCCGTGGACGCGGAAGTGGGCGGCGTCACCAAGTCCTTCAGCAACGTCCGCCGGCGCTACCTGCTGGATCTGGGCTACTGTGAACCGGGCACCAACATCACCCTGAGCACCGACGAGGACGAGACCCTGAACGCCAGCATCTACGCCTTCGACGACGAAGCCTTCATCGCCAATTATCAGAAGATCGCGGAAGGCGGCCTGCAGCTGGAGAGCTTCAAGAACGAGCTGTGGAGCACCTATCTGAAGGGCACCGTCACGGCGAAGGAGGATCAGGTGCTGTTCCTGTCCATCCCCTATGAAAAAGGCTGGACCGTCAAGGTGGACGGCGAAGTGACCGAAACGGATTCCTTCTACAACGCCTTCATGATGGTCCCCATGTCCGCAGGCACCCATACGGTGGAGCTCTCCTACATGCCGGAAGGCCTGAAGCTGGGCGCCTTCATCACCCTGGCCAGCCTGGCGATGCTGCTGATCCTCTTCATCATCTACACGATCACCAGGACGGTCCGCAGGCGCAGAATGGCCGAGGAGGGCGGTCCGGAACTGATCGTGACGGATGACGGGGAAGACGACTATATCTTTGAGCTGACGGATGGGGAACAGGAAAAGAGCGCCGGAGACGGCGAGATCCACATAGCGGTAAACGATGAGACCGAAGAGCCCCCGCGGGCCGAGGACTTCCTTCAGATGCCTGAGGTGATCGCGGCCCAGGAACTGGCTGCGGAGGACGCTGCGGAAACGCCGGCGGAAGCGCCTGTCCAGACCGCTGCCGCGGATCCCGTCGCGGCACTGGCCGCCGAGGCTGCCGCTGCGCTGTCGGAAGAACCTCCTGTCAGCGCTCACGGTGAAGGCACGCTGCTCTCCGACAACACCTCCGTGCTCCGCGCTCTCGAAGCGGGGAACGACGAAGCCATCCGGCAGATGTCAGACACTGCCGGCCAGGAGCTCCCCGGAGGAGAGCCGGATGCCGAAGATCTTCCGGAAGAGATCCAGGAATACGCCGGAGAGGTTCCGGAGATCGAATACTCCGATGCTGAAAATGATTCGGAACTTGCTTTCGAAGAAGCGGAACCGGAGCCTATCGCCGAAGCGGAGGAGCCGGCTGCGAAGAGGCCCGCGCCGGATCCCTATGAGACCCAGATGCTGGAAGCCATCCTTGCGGAACTGGAGTCCAAAGACTAACAAGAATTAAAGGATCAATACTTTATCATCCACCAGGGCGAAGCGCAGCGCTTCGCTCTGTTTTATTTCTGCCTGGGCGGAGGTGGCTTCGGTCATCTTGGCTTTCAGCTCTTCCACCCTGTCCTCCGGCACCATGTAGGTGAGGGCCACCCTGTCGGTGTAGGAGACGTCGGTGTTGGGGATCTCCGCCTGGGCCGCGATGTACTGGAGTTTGCCCATCAGGGAATAATCGCAGACCACTTCCAGCTTCCGGCCGCAGATGACGTCCGCCACGGTGCTGGCCGCCAGACCTTCCTTTGCCGCCTGGCTGTAGGCCCGGACCAGGCCCCCGGTCCCTAAAAGCACCCCGCCGAAATACCGGGAGACCACGATGGCGGCGTTCCGCACGCCGGAATTAAGGAGCACTTCCAGGATCGGCCTGCCCGCCGTACCGGAGGGTTCTCCGTCGTCCGAGCAGCGGGTGATCTCCGCGTTTTCCCCCAGCACATAGGCAAAGCAGTGATGCTTCACGTCCCAGTAGCGTTTGCGCACCTTCTCCAAAAAGGCCGCGAAGTCCTCCTCACTGCCGATGGGGGCAGTGTCCGCGATGAAACGGGACTTCTTTTCCACGATCTCGGCGTTTCCGCCGCGGTAGAGCATCTTGTGATCCTTTGCCATGTTATTGTTCTCTTGTCTCCTGTTTTGCCGTGCCGTGAACCGCCGCATTTATATGCGAATGGTTACCAGCTTTCTGACTCTTGTATCATATCACAATGTTCAGACTTTTTTCACTTTAATTTCCTCCGCTTTTTTGCTATACTGTCATGAATAGGAGGACGAGATGAATTACAGCAGAGATGCGGTCGTTTCGCAAAAAAGATCTTCCAATAAGATACTGCGCAAGGCAGGGGCCAAGAGCCTTCTCATCGTCTTTGAAGGCTTGATCGTCGCTTTCCTGCTTGGGCTTACCATTGTCGTTTCCATGATGCTGGGCGCCGTAAAAGGCATCATCGAACAGTCTCCCAGCGTCGACGACATCGACATCTCCCCCAAAGGGCTGGAATCCACCATCTACGATTCCGCCGGAAACGTGACCCAGACCCTGGTGGGCAGCGGCGCCAACCGCACCCTGGTCACCTACGACCAGCTCCCCCAGGACCTGATCGACGCCTTCATCTGCGCCGAGGACGAGCGTTTCCTGCAGCATAACGGCGTGGACATGCGCGGCATCTTCCGCGCCGGCTTCGAGGCCCTCAAAAGCCATTTCCAGTTCTCCCAGGGCGCCAGCACCATCACCCAGCAGCTGATCAAGAACAACGTGTTCGGCGGCGGTCAGGAAAAGACCACCGGCGCCCGCTTCATACGAAAGATCCAGGAACAGTATCTGGCCATTGAGCTGGAAAAGACCATGAGCAAGGAGGCCATCCTGGAGAACTACCTGAACACCATCAACCTGGGTTCCAACTGCCTGGGGGTGCAGAAGGCAGCCGAGCGGTATTTCAGGAAAAACGTTTCGGACCTGACCCTTTCCGAGTGCGTCACCATTGCCGCCATCACTCAGAACCCCGTGGGCTACAACCCCATCCGCTTCCCCTCCAAGAACGCCGAACGCGTAGGCCGCATCCTGGAGATCATGCAGCGCAACGGCTACATTACGGAGGCGGAAAAGGAATCCGTGCTGACGGACAACGTCTATGAGCGCATCGCCAAGAACAACGAGGACTATCAGGCGGAGGTCACCGTCTATTCCTACTTTAACGACCGTCTGATCAAAGACGTGCTGCGGGACCTGCAGCTGGCTGGCTACACCTACGACCAGGCCCGGTCCATGGTCTACTCCGGCGGTCTGCAGATCTACTCCACCCAGGATCCGGACATCCAGGCCGTGGTGGACAAGGAGGCCAACGATCCCGCCAACTACGAAGGCGTGATGCAGAAGTACTCCTTCACCTATTCGCTGCGCATCACCCACAGCGACAACAGCATCTCCACCTATGACACGAGCCACATCCGCTCCTACGCGGGCCGCACCTATCTGGAATTCGAGACCCGGGAGGAGATCGACCAGCTGGCCGAGAACTTCAAGGCCTCCGTGATGAACGACATGGACACGGTCAGCTACGAGAACGTGGACATCTCCCTGCAGCCGCAGCTCTCCGTCACCGTGATCGATCAGGAGACCGGCCAGGTAAAGGCCCTGGCGGGCGGCCGCGGCGAAAAGACCGCCAGCCTGTCCTTAAACCGCGCCACCAACACCTTCCGCCAGCCCGGTTCCACCTTCAAGGTCCTGGCCTCCTTCGCGCCTGCCCTGGAGAACGGGGACACGCTGGCCACGGTCTTCTATGACGCCCCTTACACCACCTACATCGACGGCGAAGCCTGGTCTCCCAGAAACTGGTACAGCAAAAAACGCTATGCCGGCTTCTCCACCATCAGGCAGGCCATCACCTATTCCATGAACATCGTCGCCGTCAAGTGCCTGGTGGAGGAAGTGGGTTCTTCCACTGCCTTCAAGTACCTGGAAAGCTTCGGCATCAACACCCTGATCCCGGAGACCGCCGAGACCATCGCCTCCGGCCGGCATGACGTCCGCGCCACCCTGGCACTGGGCGGCGTGACCCAGGGCGTCACCAACATGCAGCTGACCGCGGCCTATGCCTCCCTTGCCAACAGCGGCATCTATAAACAGCCGATCCTCTACACGAAGATCATGGACGCCAACGGCCAGCTGATCCTGAACAATGTGCAGGATACCCACCGGGTGGTCAGCGAGGAGACAGCCTTCCTGCTGACTTCCGCCATGCAGGATTCCCTGGAGGATACCAGACTGAACGACCTCTTCCCTTCCAGCAGCCCGGAGGCCAAGCCGGAGAATCTTCCGGCCGCCGGCAAGTCCGGTACCACCACCAGCTATAACGACCTGTGGTTCGTGGGCTACACGCCTTACTACACCATGGGCATCTGGAGCGGATTTGACGACAACGCCAAGTTTGAGGACACGGACAACCGCGCCTTCCACAAGTCCCTCTGGAAGAAGATCATGGAAGAGATCACCGCCGACAAAGAGTACCGCGACTTTACCGTGCCGCCCAACATCGTGGAGTGCCGCATCTGCACCAAATCCGGCATGCTGGCGGGTTCCGCCTGCACCCTGGACGACCGCGACGTGATCCGCACCGAATACTTTGCCGCGGGCACCGAGCCCACCACCATCTGCAAGACCCACATCGCCTACGAGACCTGCGCCGTGAGCCACCTGCTTCCTTCCGCCTACTGCAAGGACCGGGAGCTGCGCCTGTACATCAACGTGCCCGAAGACACGGATGAATATACCGACGATCAGCGCTACACCAACTATCCCGAAGGCTTCTGCGGGGTCTGCGAGCAGCATCTGGTGCCCACCCAGGGCTTCGACACCGGCGCGGAGTAAGTAAAAAACGGCATAAAAAAGGACGGTCCTCTTTGACGAAACGTCTTGAAAGGACCGTCCTTTTATTATGTCAGCGCGG
>JAGAEH010000105.1 GCA_017613225.1 Lachnospiraceae bacterium | reverse complement strand
TACCCCTACACCAAGCGCTATCTGGGCACCTTCGCCAACCACTTCTCCACCATCGGCCTCATCGGCATGAACGAGGTGGGCCTCAACGCCAAGTGGCTCCGGGCCGATCTGACCGACGCGCGGACCCAGCGCTTCACCCGGGATGTGCTCAACCACATGCGCGAGCGCCTGTCCGACTATCAGGAGCTCTACGGCGACCTGTACAACCTGGAGGCCACCCCGGCGGAGTCCACCACCTACCGCTTCGCCAAGCACGACAAGGAGCAGTTCCCGGACATCATCACCGCCAATATGAACGGCACCCCCTACTACACCAACTCCTCCCACCTGCCCGTGGGCTACACCGAGGACGTGTTCTCCGCCCTGGACATCCAGGACGACCTGCAGACCCTCTACACCTCCGGCACCGTCTTCCACGCCTTCTTAGGCGAGAAGCTGCCTGACTGGAAGGCTGCCGCGAACCTGGTCCGCAAGATCGCGGAGAACTACAAGCTGCCGTATTACACCATGTCCCCGACCTATTCCGTCTGCCGCGACCACGGCTATCTGACCGGCGAGCAGTTTAAGTGCCCGATCTGCGGTCAGACCACTGAAGTCTACAGCCGTATCACCGGCTACTACCGCCCGGTGCAGAACTGGAACGACGGCAAGGCACAGGAATACAAGGATCGCATGGTTTACAATATCGGCCGTTCCGTGCTGAAGCACAGCGGCCCCAACCCCGCGCCTGTGGATGATGAGCCGGTAGTTGTGAAAAGGGAGGATATGTCCATCACGGAAAGAACGGCAACGGCACAGGAGATCGCGGCGTCCGTGAGCGGCGGGAGACCGGCGGTGATCGCTGTGCCTTCCGCCCCCATGGCGGCGGAGTTAAAGCCGGTAGCCTTTGAAGCCACGGCTGAGGCTGCCGCGGGCGGAATGCGGACGGTTCCCGAACCTGCCATGGCCGAAACGCAGTACTTCCTGTTCAAGACTCCCACCTGCCCCAACTGCAGGGCGGCCGGCGCGCTGCTGGACAAGGCCGGCATCTCCTATACGGCGCTGAACGCCAACGAGGAGAAGGAACTGGTGGAAAAGTTCGGCGTGAAGCAGGCCCCCACACTGGTGATGGTGAACGGCGACAGCTTTGAAAAGTACCGCGGCGTGAGCGATATCAAGGGCTGGATCATGAGCAGAAAGACGGTCGAGACCCTGTAAGAGGTCTCCGGCCTGTCATCCTGAGCGACAGGAAGCTGGCCGAGACCCGGTAAGGGGTCTCCGCCTGTCATCCTGAGCGAAGCGAAGGATCCCTGACAGCTGTCAGAGAAGGAGCAAACATGCATGACGTCATCATCGTCGGCGGCGGACCCGCCGGCATGACAGCGGCGCTGTACGCGCTGCGCAACGGAAAATCTGCGCTGGTCATCGAAAAGACCGGCTTTGGCGGACAGATCACCCACTCCCCTAAGGTGGAAAACTATCCCGGCACCATCTCCATCAGCGGCAATGAGCTGGCGGAGCAGATGCTGGACCAGATCTTGAACCAGGGCGCGGAGATCGAGATCGAGACCGTGACCGGCGTAGAGGACCGGGGCAGCCATAAAGTGGTCCGGACCGAGGAAGGCAGCGCCTTCGAAGGCCGGACCGTGATCCTGGCCACAGGCGTGAAGCACCGCATGCTGGGTCTGGAAGGCGAAGAGGACCTGGTGGGCGAAGGCATCAGCTTCTGCGCGGTCTGCGACGGTGATTTCTACACCGGCAAGACCGTTGCAGTGGCCGGCGGCGGAAACTCCGCCCTGCAGGAGGCGATCCTGCTGGCGGATAAGTGCGCCGAGGTGATCATGCTGCAGGATCTGCCGAAGTTCACCGGGGAACAGCGTCTGCAGGACGTGCTTTTCGCGAAACCCAACGTGCGCAGCTTCACCAACCAGCGGCTGACCAAGCTCCTTACGGAGGATGGCGTCTTTAAGGGCGTGATCGCGGAGAACCGGGTGACCGGCGAGGCCCATCTGGTGCTCTGCGACGGCCTGTTCGTGGCCATCGGCCTGATCCCGGAGAACGAGCCCTTCAAGGAGCTGGCGGAGCTGAACAGCTACGGATACTTCGACACGGACGAGCAGTGCTGCACCAAAACGCCGGGCGTCTTTGTGGCGGGCGACTGCCGCAGCAAGTATGTGCGCCAGGTGACCACCGCCGCGGCGGACGGCGCTGTGGCGGCGCTGGCAGCCTGCCGGTACATCAACGAGCACTAAAGCGAAGAAAGGGAACAGGGCGGCCTCATGACGGGCTGCCCTGTTGTCCGTAGAAGAGTACAGTATAAGAGTGAAAAAGGCTGGGTCCGGCGCGGACAACGCCTTCGGCATAGGAGAACAACATGGGAAATTCGATGGATTTTGAGACATATCTGACCAAGGGCCTGGAGCGGCTGGTGGCCCAGACCGTGCGGGGGAGCCTGTCCAATCCCCGGGGCAGCGCCTTTCTGCTGCGGTTTGCCGCGGCGGCAAAGTCTGCTGCCAAGCGGCGGGACGAGGCGCAGAAAGCCGGGAAATACGCGCCGCTGTTTTTGACGGCGAAGGTCACGGAAAAGTGCGACCTGCACTGCCCGGACTGCGCGGCTTATCCCTGCAGGGCCAAAGTGACGGCCGGGGACGCCGAAGAATGGCTTCGCCTTTTTGAAAAAGCCGACAGGCTGGGGGTCAGCTTCATCTTCATGACCGGCGGCGAGCCGCTGCTGCGCCGGGACGTGATCAAGGCCGCCGGAAAAATACAGAACATCCTGTTCCCGATCTTCACCAACGGCCAGGCGCTGGACGAGCGCTACCTGCAGCTGATGGAGCGCTGCCGCAATCTGGTGCCGGTGCTCGGCATCGACGGCAGCAAAGAGCGCACCGATGCCCGCCGGGGCGAAGGCGTGTACGAAAAGCAGCTGGCCAACATGGCGGAGCTGAAGGACCGCGGTCTGCTGTTCGGCGTCTGCACGACGGTCACAAAGGAGAACCTGGAGGAGGTCTTAAGCGAAGCCTTCATCAAGGAACTGGCTGGCCGCGGCTGTAAAGTGCTGCTGTATGCCGCGCCTGCGGAGGGCGAAGCGGCTGCCGCTTTCGGCGAAGAGGGAAAGGAGAAACTGCAGCAGGGGCTGGAGGAGCTGCGTCCCGCCATGAAGAACATGATCCTCATCAACTGGCCCGGGGACTTGAGCTGACTGCAGACGGAAGCCGGCTGTCGGCAGGGAACTTTCACGCGCATCTCCAAAAACGATCCATAAGAAGACACAAAACAGGACCGGAGCATAACCGGCCCTGTTTCATCTTTTGCAGATAAGTAATTACTTCTGCGCTTTTCTGATATTGGCGGTATCCTGGACGGCTCGGGGCAGCCAGTCTGCCCTGACATGATCAAAGGGAATGACGAGCTCCCGGATCTTGTCGTCCGGCCCCGGTCTCCTGACGTCATCGGGCAGATAATCCAACCCGACTTCCCGCAGGCTCAATACGCTGTCGTGGATCCAACCCACGGCCTGACCATCACAGTACAGGCAATAGCAGCCGAACATCTTCTTTGTCCGGACGTTCAATTCATGCAGGGAATCCATCCACTCCAACACGATCTGAGGATCTTCGTAAGCCATTTTCTGCCCTCCGTTATCTCGCTTAAACCACAGCCTGCTTAAAGGCAGGTCTTTAAGATCTTCTTTTTCCGCAAAGCCGGACCGTTCACGGAACTTCATGGTCCGAACATTGGTATTATATAACAAGAGAGGCAATTGTTGAACCACCCCTTGACAAGCCTCGATTATCTAGGTATAATCCGACTATACCTAGATGGTCGAGGCTTATTGGCTGAAAGGGACCCGAGGCTAAAAAGCGAGGCGCGCCGGAACCTCGAGGCCCAGCATTTAAAGAAGATCAGGGCGAACAGGAGGAGATCCAGATCATGAAATTCGACAAAAGCCTGCTTTCAGGCAGTACAAAGCTGCTGATCCTCAGCGTTTTGCAGGATTCGGACAAATACGGCTACGAGATGATCGAGAGCCTGGCGCAGCGGTCGGACAACGCCTTTGAAATGAAGGAAGGCACGCTGTACCCCCTGCTCCACGGCATGGAAAACGAAGGCCTGATCCGGGCCTATGGCCAGGAGACGCCTTCCGGAAGAAGGCGCAGGTATTACACTTTGACGGACGCCGGCAAGCGCGAGCTGTCCAGACAGGAACAGCAGTGGCGCGTCTTTGCCGGCGCGGTCAACATGGTGCTGGCCGAGGGGTGATCGGCATGAAGACCATGGAGCAGTGGGCGAAGCAGGCGGCCTCCTACATCCGCGCGGCGGATGAGCGGGAGGCGGCAATAGAGGAGCTGCATGCCCATTTTGAGGATCACCGGGACGCGCTGATGGAGCGCGGCCTTTCCCAGAAAGATGCCGAGGCGGAAGCTCTGCGGGCTATGGGAGATCCGGATGAGACCGGGCAGCTTTTAAAGCAGACGCACAGTCCCTGGCCGAGCTGGGCCCTGCGCGCCAGCCGGTGGCTGCTGGCTGCGGCTATCCTCTTGTTCATCAATTACATGATATTGGCGGGTTTTTCTCCCGTGCAGCGTTTCTACTATACATCGAACCTGAAAAAGACTCTGGCGGAGTTTGACGCGGAAGACTCTTACTGGGACAAGCGGGAACTGTCCTGTGATGCGAAGATCCGGGCCGGGGAGTACAGGGTTTCGGTCTATCGCGCGCAGGCGGTCATGCCAAAGGAGGATCCGGGGTATGTCAGCAGCTATCTGCAGGTGATCCTGTGCGCGAAAGGGCCGATCGAGCTGGGCGCTCCGGATGTGCTGGTACATTACATGGAGGCGCGGGACAGCAGCGGCACAGAGTTGATCAATCTGTTTGAAAAGCAGGACGACGATCAGACGCCGCTCATTCTGACAGGCGAAGTGATCGGCAGAAAATGGAACAGGCATTATATGGTCCTGACCTATTCTCACTACGACCGGGATGCGGAGTGGGTAGATCTGACCTACGATCATAACGGCGTACAGTTTTCGATCCGGATCGACTTGAAAGGAGGCGGCGCATGAAAAAAGGGCTGAATATCCCACAGAAAAGAAAACGGGCGGCACGGAATCTGCTGCTTGCGGTATTTGCGCTGACCCTGGCGTGGATCATGATGGGGATGCCGTCCTTTACCAAAAATCAAGCTTTCAACCGGGCGCTCAGACAGCATCTCCTGCCGGAGGCCAAAGCCGAGATGGTGTTTGGAGACGATTCGCCGCGGATCGTTTTGGGAGAAAAAGACGGCCGGATGTTCCAGGCGGAGATATGGGGCTGGAAGATGCTTTGGAGCGCGGAAGGGACGCTCTCAGTGACGGAGCAGACGGACGGGGTATATATCGTACCTTTGTGCTCGCGCGTCTCCCGCTATGATCCGCCGGAGATCGTGGTCCGGTCCGAGGGTCTGCGGGCGGAGCTGACCATGGAGATGGACGGAAAGAGCTACCCGCTGATCGCGGATGGAAAGCAGGGAGACTGGTTCGTGTTCCGCTTTGACCGGGACATTGTAAGGGCCGGGGAAGCCCGTTACAATATATTTTTGGAAGGAGACCAGTTCTCCTATATCGACAGTGAGGATTTCCCCAGAAACACCACTTTCAGCGGCACCTTCCGCTTTACCGCCTACAACGCGGACGGCAGCATTGCCGTCCAGGCGGAGCGAGGGTTTTAGGCTTTGGAGCCGTGGGCCCAACGCGAACGGCAGCATTGCGGTCCAGGCGTAACGGGAGTTCTAGACGGTGCTGCCGTTATTTGAATTTAACCAGTGACATGACTGAAAAAGGAGGGCTCAAGCTTGAGAAAAATCGTGGTCATCATGATTACCGGATTGCTGCTGTTTACTTTGGCAGCATGCTCCGGAGCAAAGGAGAAAACAGCGTTCGACCTGATCCGGGAAAGCCCCGCGGCAAAACTGGAGCTGCCGGATGGAAAGAGTGCCTATGTGGACGGTGAGATCGCCTTGCTTCGTTCTTTTGCTGATCTTCAGCTGCGCGAGTCTACGCTGGAACCCGCGGATGAGGAAGGAGATTGGCTGTACAGGATCGTCTTCAACCCGGCTGAAAAAGTGAAAGGATTAGAGGAGATCGCCGTCTCATTCCACAGGGATTATGTTCAGATCGGTGAAGAGTTCTATCTGGGGGAAGAGGGCGTGGCCTACGACTCGATCCTGGACTGGACAAAGTCCAAGTTCGACTATTTCGCGGACTACTTGCAGTGAAGGGAAATGAGAACATGGTCCCGTTTATCCTTATCCCGATTGGCCTCATCCTGCTTCTCCTCTATGTCAAGGAACGGATGAAGGAAAAGTCCGCCAGATCGCTGATCCTTAAAACGCTGGCGTCCTGCAGTTTTCTGGCCATATCCTTTTGCGGCCTGCTGAAGGTGGTGCTGGGACTCTGGGGCTTTGAAGACCTGAGTTTTGGCCGTCTGGTGGAGCTGGTAACCTTCCCGATGCTGATCTTTGCGGGACAGTTCTTCGGTCTGCTGGGAGACGTCTGGCTGGGTGTCAGATCCGACAGCTCCGAGGAGAATAAGTACCTCATGACTGCCGGCTTCGCCAGCTTCGGCCTGGGGCATGTCCTCTTCATTGACGCGCTGATCACGACATTCTGGCGGGGTGAAGGCCTGTGGTGGATCTTGGTGCCTGCGCTGCTGACGGTCCTGTACGGCATCGTTACGATGCCTCTGGGACAGAAGCTGGGGATGAATTTCGGCTCGTTTCACGGCGCCTCGGTCATCTACGGCATGATACTCTTTTTCGCAGCGGTGTTTGCGGGCAGCCTGCTGATGAAGAACGGCTTTTCAAGCTGCCGGCTGTGGCTCTTTTTCGCCGGCATCATTCTGTTCGCGGCATCGGACGCGGTTCTGGCAAGGGTCTATTTCGGAAAGGAAAATGGGAAGAAAACGCTGGTCCTCGCGAACCTGATCATGTACTATGCGGCGCAGTTCCTGATCGCAGCTTCCACGGTGGTGTAAGTGTAACAGCTTAAAAGAAACCGTCGTTTTGGATACTCTTGCCTTTTTGACAAAAACCCTCTATGTTGTATGGTAGATCTACAGCATGGGGGGTATTTTCATGAAGCAATACATCGTGGACGCGTTTACAAAAGACCTGTTCGGCGGCAATCCCGCCGGCGTGCTGCCCTGCAGGGCCATGCCGGATCCGGCGCTGATGCACAGGATCGCCATGGAAAACAATTATTCGGAGACGGCCTTCGTGGTCAAAAAAGGCGAGGGACGCTATGATCTGAAGTGGTTCACCCCCGGCGGGGAGGTGGATCTCTGCGGCCATGCCACGCTGGCCACCGCCTTCGTGCTGCACTGCTTCGCGGACCCCGGAGTGACAAAGATGCACTTCGACTCCGTCAGCGGCGAGCTGATCGTCACGGCGGAGGAAGACGGCTATACGCTGAACTTTCCGGTGGGCAATTGCAAACCGGTGCCGGTCACGGAAGAGATGCGGGATGCCGCAGCGGGACTGGCGCAGGAGGCCTGGTATGAAGACGGTGATCTGGTGATCTTCCTGCCGGATGAGGCCGCCGTGGCAGATCTTGTTCCGGACATGGAAAAGATCAAAAAGCTGCCGGGCCGGGGCCTGGTGATCACCGCGGCGTCGGAGGATCCGGGCTTTGACTTTGTGTCCCGCTGCTTTTATCCTAAGCTGGACGTGCCGGAGGACCCGGTCACCGGCTCGGCCCACACCTATCTGACCCCGATCTGGGCGGAAAAACTGGGCAAGCAGGAGATGACGGCCCGCCAGATCTCCGCCCG
>JAGAEH010000009.1 GCA_017613225.1 Lachnospiraceae bacterium | reverse complement strand
GTGTCCTGGTACTCGTCCACCATGATGTATTTCCAGCGGTTCTGGTAGTCCGCCAGCACCTCCGGGCAGGTCTCGAAGAGCTCCACCGTCTTTAACAGCAGGTCGTCGAAGTCCATGGCGTCGTTGCCCATCAGCTGCTTCTGATACTCCAGGAAAGCGTCGGCGATACGCATCTCCCGGAAGTTGCCGCTGGCCTCCTTAGCCATGTCGTCCGGCGTCTCCATGCGGTTCTTCGCCCAGGAGATCCGGGACAGCAGCATCCGTTCGGGATACATGCGAGTATCCATGTCCAGCGCCTTGATCACCCGCTTCATCAGCGTCTTCTGGTCGTCCGTATCGTAGATGGTAAAGCTGTTGGTGTAGCCCAGCCGGTCCGCGAAGCGCCGCAGGACGCGCACGCAGGTGGCGTGGAACGTGCCCACCCACACGGCCGCGGCGTCCTCTTCCACCAGCCGGTTGACCCGGTCCCGCATCTCCGCCGCCGCCTTGTTGGTAAAGGTGATGGCCAGGATGTTCCAAGGGGCCACGTGCTTTTCCTTGATCAGATAGGCCACCCGGGAAGTGAGCGCCCGGGTCTTGCCGGAGCCGGCGCCGGCCAGGATCAGGACAGGCCCTTCGGTGGCCATGACGGCCTCCCGCTGGGCGGGATTTAAAGTGCTCAGAATATCGCTCATGAGTATGAAACTCCTCTTTCTGTTTTTAGTCAGAAATTCATAGAGCATCCGCCAGCGGATGCTCTAGACGTACTTCAGTATTATAGCCGTTTTCCGGCCTCAAAACAAGGGCGGAACGCTCTTTACAGCACCCCGGCCAGCACCAGGGTCAGCAGGATGCAGGTGATGAGCACGGCCGCGGCGCCCACCATGACGCCCGCGCTGATCTTTCCGCCGCTCTTCGCGGTGCCCTGGGAAGTGGAAGGCGGGATCAGGCCGGCCTTGCGCAGGGTGATGACCACGGGCTTGTACAGCAGCATGGTGATGGCCGCGTTCAGGCCGCCCTTCAGCAGGTTGAAGGGCAGGAAGACCGTGGGCAGCAGCGCCGCCACCGCTTCCCGGGGATAACCCATGTAGATGGGCGTCAGCAGATAGTTCCACAAGAGCATCACGATGACCATGCAGACCACGCCGGCCACCAGGCCGATCACGGCGCCTTTCAGCGTGTGCTTCTTCTTATAGATCAGCGCTGCCACGCAGGCGAAGCTGCAGGTGGACACCAGGTTCATCACGGCGCCGATCCAGCCGGTGTCGCTGACGGTGAACATCTCCACCAGGGACACCAGGGCGGAGACGATGAAGGCCTCCAGCGGCCCGAAGATGAAGCCTGCGATGGTGATGATCACGTCCTTCGGCTCGTACTTTAGGAACATGACGACGGGGATGCGGATCAGCACCATGACCAGGTAGGCAAGGGCGGCCATCATGGCCAGTAAAACGATTTTCTTGGTCTTTGCGTTCTGCATAAGAAACCTCCAGATAAAATGGATTGGTCTCCCAGGCGTGAAAATGCCCGGACGTAATCCGGGCACTCAAAAGAAAAGCAGTTGTGATAAACACGTTCTCTTCTTCCATCCAGACTATACTGTCGGTCCCGGAGTTTCACCGGATCTGCCCGAAGGCTCGCGGACTATACCGCCGGTGGGGACTTTCACCCCGCCCTGAAGATCGTTTCAAGTATAGAGAACTCCTGCTGTTTTGTCAATATAAACCATCGATGCTTCTGTGCGCCAGACCGGGAAGATCCATGCGCGGATCCGCCTTTATTCCAGCGTCCTCTTTGCCGCGGTGATCACATGGTCCGCCAGCACGCAGCTGGTGACGCCTCCCACGCCGCCGGGCACCGGAGTGATGGCCGCGACGATGGGCTCCACCGCCTCAAAGTCCACGTCCCCTACGATCTTTCCTTCCGTTTCATCCCAGTTGATGCCCACGTCGATGACGATCTGGCCGGGCTTTACAAAGTCCGCTCCCACGCCCCGGCAGACACCGGCAGCGGCGATCAGGATGTCCGCCTGCCGTGTGATGGACGGCACGTCCACCGTGCGGGTGTGGCAGTTGACCACCGTGGCGTTTTCGTGCATCAGCATCATGCCCACCGGGCGGCCGATCACCAGGGAGCGGCCGATCACCGCAGCCTTTTTGCCTTTGGGATCCACGCCGTAATGGTGCAGGATCTCCATGGCCGCCTGGGCCGTACAGGGCGGAAAGCCCGTTTTCGTGTTGGCGAAGACCCCGGCCAGGGAACCGTCGGTGCAGCCGTCCACGTCCTTGGCGGGATCCATCAGTTTACGGGCCCGCTCGCCGTCCAGCTGCTTCGGCAGCGGCCTGAAAAGCAGGATCCCGTGGATGGAAGGGTCCCGGTTGACGTACAGGAAAGCTTTTTCAAAGTCCTCCTGGTCCACGTCCTCCGGCAGCACCATCTGCCTCACTCTGATGCCCACCAGGTCACAGCGCTTCATGGCGCTGCGCTCGTAGGCCAGGTCGTCCGGGCGCTCTCCCACGCGGAAGATGCACAGGGTGGGCTCCACCCCCTGCTCTTTCAGCGCCTCAACTTCGCCCTTCATGCGGGCGACCATCGCGTCGATGACGGGCTTGCCTTTCCAGATCTCTGCCATCTCGGGCCTCCTCTCCGATCGGTCAAATGAGGACTGCCCGGCAGATGCCGGGCAGCCGTTTGGTCTCCTTTTGCTGCCGCGCAGGCAAAGGCCTTACTTGTACAGCGGATATTTTTCGCAGATCTTGGTGACTTCGGCGCGGATGTAATCCTTCTTGTCGTCGAAATCCTTCACCGCCAGATCGATGCACTCGGCGATCTTCAGCATGTCTTCCTCTACCAGGCCGCGGGTGGTCACGGCAGGGGTGCCGATGCGGACGCCGGAGGTGACGAAAGGACTGCGGGGCTCGCCGGGCACGGTGTTCTTGTTGACCGTGATGTAGACCTCGTCCAGACGGTTCTGCAGCATCTTGCCGGTGACTTCCAGACCGATCAGATCCAGCAGCATCAGATGGTTGTCGGTGCCGCCGGAGACGATCTTCTGGCCGCGCTCCATCAGAGCGTTTGCCAGGGCCTTGGCGTTTAAGACCACCTGGTGCTGATAGGCCTTGAACTCAGGCTTTAAGGCCTCCTGCAGAGCCACGGCCTTGCCGGCGATGACGTGCATCAGCGGGCCGCCCTGGATGCCGGGGAAGATGGCCTTGTTGAAGTTGAACTTGTCGTTGGCTTCCTTGTTGGCTAAGATCATGCCGCCGCGGGGGCCGCGCAGGGTCTTGTGGGTGGTGGTGGTCACTACGTCCGCATAGGGGAAGGGGCTGGGATGCTCGCCCGCGGCAACCAGACCCGCAATGTGCGCCATGTCGACCATCAGCACTGCACCGACTTCGTCGCAGATCTCGCGGAACTTCGGGAAATCGATGATCCTGCAGTAGGCGGAAGCGCCGGCCACGATCATCTTCGGATGGCACTCCAGAGCCTTTTTGCGGACGTCGTCATAGTCGATGACGCCGTTGGCGTCCACGCCGTAGGAAACGACGTTATAGTACATGCCGGACATGTTGACGGGGCTGCCGTGGGTCAGATGGCCGCCGTTGGAAAGATCCATGCCCATGAAGGTGTCGCCGGGCTTCAATACGGCAAAGAACACTGCCATGTTGGCCTGTGCGCCGGAGTGGGGCTTCACGTTGGCGTAATCACAGCCGAACAGCTTCTTGGCGCGCTCGATGGCCAGCGTCTCCACTACGTCCACACACTCGCAGCCGCCGTAATAACGCTTTCCGGGATAACCCTCCGCATACTTGTTGGTCAGCACGCTGCCCATGGCCAGCAGGACTTCCTCGGAAACGATGTTCTCGGACGCGATCAGCTCCAGATTGCGGCGCTGTCTGGCCAGTTCGGCCTGCATCGCCTCCCCCAGTTCCTGATCGTACGCTGTCAGTCTCTCCAATGCCTTATCTACCATATTGATCCTCCTGTTGTGTTGGTTGCGCCGTGGTTTTTTCCGAACCGGGACCATCCCGGCAAAGGCCGCGCACCACTTATACAGTAGCAGTTTTTACGGGCTTTTTCAATGATTAATTCTGCCGTTTCATAAGCCGTGCAGGCTCCCCACTTTCTTTTTTTCGTTAATGATGATATATTCAAAGCATGAAAGATTCTTATGGAAGACAGATCACCTATCTGCGCGTATCGGTAACGGAGCTGTGCAATCTCCGCTGTGTTTACTGCATGCCCGAAGAAGGCATTAAAAAGCGTGCCCACTGCGAGATGATGACCGAGGAGGAACTGATCCTGGCCATCCGCACCGCGGCGGAACTGGGCGTCAAAAAGGTGCGCATCACCGGCGGCGAACCGCTGGAGAAGCGCAACATCCTGTCCATCTGCGAAAAGACGG
>JAGAEH010000008.1 GCA_017613225.1 Lachnospiraceae bacterium | reverse complement strand
TCGCCGCCTCCGCCGGTCACTTGCACGTGCTGATCGAAATAACCGGGGACGGCCACACGGCCTTCCGCGTCATAGCTTTCAGCCAGGGCGCCGTAAACGGACAGATCACCGCCCACAGCGGCGATCTCGCCGCCGGCAAACAGCAGGTCGCAGGGTCCTGCCTGGGGAGAAAGGATGCGAACGTTGCGTATCAGTTTCAGTGCGGTATTCATGGGTCATCCTCCTGGAAAGGTTTGTACTGATGGTGCTTTTAGCCGCGAATACAAGCCGCAGCCGGGATCGGGGCAAGGTCTTACAGCCGGATCGATTCGATCAGCTGACGCAGCTCCTCGTCGCCCCAGATCACGGGCACGGGATACAGAGGGTTGGCTTCCTTCTTGGCCCACTCGATGATCTGCGGGATGTCCTCGTCCTTGATGCAGTCGAAACCGGAAGGGATGCCCATGGCCTTCTGCATCTCCTCGATCCAGTCGATGAAGGCATTGGCCAGTTCTTCTTCGGTGTCGCCGTCCAGATCGATGTCCAGGGCCAGGATGGCCAGGCGCTTGTAGACGGCGGGGCCGAACTGCCGCATCACATGGGGCAGGATCACGCTCATGGCGACGCCGTGGGGAACGCCGTACAGTCCGCCCAGCGTGTGGCCCACAGCGTGGACGTAGCCCACGCAGCCGCGGGTGAAGGCGCGGCCGGCAAAGAAGGCAGCGCGCTGCATGTTCTGGCGGGCCTTCAGGTCCTTGCCGTTTTCATAGGCTTTGAGCAGGCTGCCGTGGATCAGCTTCACGGCGGCGCGGGCCAGCTTATCCTCCAGCTTGGTGTTGTAAGTGTGGTTGGTGTACGCTTCCACCGCGTGGCACAGGGCGTCCATGCCGGTGGTGGCAGTCACATAGGGCGGCAGGCCCATGGTCAGTTCCGGATCCAGGATCGCGTACTTCGGAATGATGCAGGGGTCGTTGATGGAGGCCTTGTGATGGGTCTCGGAATCGGTGATGACCGCGGCCACGGTGGTCTCGGAGCCGGTGCCCGAGGTGGTGGGGATGGCGAAGAACAGCGGGATCCGCTTATGCACCTTTAAAATGCCCTGCAGCTGCGCCACGGTCTTTTTGGGATGTACGGCCTTGGCCGCGATGCCCTTGGCGCAGTCCATGGGAGCGCCGCCGCCGAAGGCGATCAGCGCCTGGCAGTCGTTCTCCTGATAGACTTTAAAGCCGTCCTCCACATTGTCGCTGGTGGGATTGACCGCCAGATCGGAGAAGACGGTATAAGTGAAGCCCTCTTCGTCCAGCGCTTCCAGCATGCCGTTCATCAGGCCCAGCTTCATCAGGTTGGAGTCGGTGACGATCAGGACGTTGTCCACGTCCCTCTTTTTCAATACGGCCGGCAGTTTTTTGATGCATCCGGGGCCCTCCATGTATTTGGGGGTGCGGTAGCCCAGGAAGTAGTTGCCGACCTTCATGCCGGCCTGGAAGGTCCTGCAGTAAGCCTTATAAAAGAAGTTTGCCATGTGTCTTTTCTCCTTTTTTTGTGTATTGTCTGAACCGGACCTTTCGGTGCCGGCCTTTTTCATTGTTATGACGTGAATGGGGCAGACTTCGGCGCAGATCCCGCAGCCGAGGCAGGCCTCCGGCTTTGCCAGGGCAGCCACCGTGCGGATGTCGCCGTGGAACTTCGGCTCGGTCAGCTCCAGGCAGTGTCCGGGGCAGTTGGCCACGCAGACGCTGCAGCCCGCGCACAGGTCCTCATCGATCTGCGGCTTTTCCCACTCGGTCTTGGGGATCCGGGCCGTCTTTTTTCCGCGGCCGTCCAGGATCGCCTCCTTGGGGCAGAGCTTTCCGCACAGGCCGCAGCCGATGCAGACGTCCGCGTCGATCACGTGCCGTTCCTTGGGTCTTCCGGTGATGGCTTTCACCGGGCAGTTTCTGGCGCACAGAGTGCAGCCGATGCAGTTTTCGGTAATGGTATAGGCACCCATGTCAGCCTCCGCAGACGGGGGACATCAGCATCACCACGTCCCCGTCCTTCAGTTTGGCGTTTTTGTTCTTCTGCACGTTGTTGACCACCACGATGCAGCCGTCGATGTCCTTCGCACTGACGGTGGTGGAGGGATTCAGCTTTTTGGCCTCCTGAAGGATCAGCGGATACAGGTCCTTCACCGTCTTCGCGTTGGCCTTCAGTTCCTTTAAACCGGTGTCCAGACGCAGCAGCCCGAACAGTTTTACCTGGATCATTTGCGTCAGCCCCCTTTCAGCAGATGATCTGCAGCTTTTTCAGCGTCCGCTTTGTGGGGACGCCGTTCTTGTCCCAGCCCCTGGCCTTGTAGTAGACCTTTTTCATCTTCTCCAGCGGGACCTTCGTCTTCGGATCGCCGGGATCCTGCGGGTCGTCGGTCAGACGCCTGGGCAGGGTGTCCACCTTGGCGGAAGCGCCGAACCGCGCGGAGACGGCCCGGTCCAGGGTATAGCCCCGCTCGCCGCAGCGGATGTACTTGCCGAAGGTCATGGGCATGCCGATGGCCGCCGGGAAGGCCTTGGTCTGGGGGAACACCGGCAGATGCAGGTGCAGCGCCAGGGGGAACTTGTTGATC
>JAGAEH010000104.1 GCA_017613225.1 Lachnospiraceae bacterium | reverse complement strand
CTCCCCCTTCTTCGTGATCTTCGCGCTGTACATGTCCACCGCCGGGATCCTCATCGGCTCCGGGGACGTGCTGGCGGCGGCCTGCGTCACCCTCTCCGTCCTGGCGGTGCGGGTGGCGGCCACCTACATCTTCAACTACGGCTTCCATATAGGCTTTCCTTCCCTGTATTACGCGAATCCCCTGGGCTGGGCCTTCGGCTTCATCGTCGTCTGGCTTCGCTTCCGCACGGGAATCTGGGAGACCAAGGCCGTGGTCAAGCGGGATAAATCCGAATAAAGAAACCATTTAATATACGGAGGTATCGTTATGGAAATGAAGTTTTATCGCTGTTCAAAGTGCGGTCAGATCATCGCGATCGTAAAGGCCTCCAGCTGTCCGGTATTCTGCTGCGGTGAAAAAAAGCAGGAGATCATCCCCGGAACGACGGATGCGGCTGTGGAAAAGCATGTACCGGTCTTCGAGGTCAGGGACAACAAGGTCTTTGTCACGGTCGGTGCTGCCATCCATCCCATGCTGCCGGAGCATTACATTGAGTGGGTGTCGTTGCAGACAAAATTTGGGAATCAGCGGAAGGCCCTGAAGCCCGGTGACGAGCCGAAGGTGTGTTTCTCAATATGCGAAGGGGACGAAGTAAAGGCTGTTTACGCATACTGCAACCTGCACTCCCTTTGGAAAGCATAACGAAGAATGTATCTCCGGCCGAACAAGGCGGAAAGGACTAACTTCCATACAACAGTGACATACAACAAGGAGGGGAATAATGAAGATCGTAGTTTTGAACGGAAGTCCCCGCCCCAAGGGAAACACCGCAGCCCTGATCGACGCCTTTAAGGCAGGCGCGGAGAGCGCAGGGCATCAGGTGACAGTCCTGCCAGTGGGCACCATGAACATCGGCGGCTGCAAGGGCTGTGAATACTGTCATAACAAAGGCAACGGAGCCTGCGTCCAGAAAGACGACATGGCCCAGGTCTACCCGGTCCTGGCCGATGCGGAACTGCTTGTCCTGGCTTCCCCCGTCTACTATTTCGGGCTTACCGGCCAGCTGCAGTCTACGATATCCCGCTTCTATGCACCCATGGCTCCAGCAGCCAAAAAATGGGCGTTGCTGCTGACGTCCGGTTCTCCCAATGTATACGGTGCCATTGAAGCGCAGTATCAGGGCATTCTGCGTTTCATTCAGGCGGAGAGCCTGGGCATCTTTGAATACGACGGCAAGCGTTCCGGCACCAAAGAAGCAGCAAATGAAGTCAAAGCTTTCGGTGCATCCCTCTGAGAAAGGCGGCGCTGTCGCATAAAACGCAACGCACGCATCTTTCCTCCCATGGGCGGATGCGTGCGTTCCTGTGGCAGGGTGTTTCAAAAGGCAGGTCAATTGATGAAAAAGATCAAAGCGGTATTTCAGGAGAAGTCCGGATTTCAGTGGCTTTTCCTTGCCATCCTGACCATGGGTCTGGGATACGGCATCTATAAGGGCGTCATCGACAACTATCTGGCGAACATCGTGGTCATGGGCGAATTCGAGCGGGGCCTGGCAGAGTTTTTCCGGGAGCTGCCCGGACTTCTGCTGGTCCTGATCCTTGCGCTGTTCTACACCCTCTCCGCGGAAAGCCTCTACAAGATCGGCGCGCTGGTGATGCTGGCGGGCATGGGCATGCTGGCGCTGGTGTCGCCCACCAAGCTGCTGGTGACCCTGGCGATCTGCGTCTATTCCCTGGGGGAGCATATCCAGCTGGGCATGAAAAACACCATGACGCTGCAATATGCCCGGCCCGCCAGCGGCGGCATTGCCTTGGGGTATCAGAACTCCGTCAACCAGATCGGGACGCTGGCGGGGTATGCGGTGGTGATCGTGACCCTGTCCCTGCTGGCGGGAAAAACGCCCTTCCGGGCTTTCTTCCTCATCGCTACGCTGCTGACCGCCCTGGGGACTGTGCTGGCCTTCGGGCTCCACGGCAAGAGCGAGACGGACAAAACCGGCAGCCGCTTCTATTTCCGGAAGAAATTCCGGAAGTACTACATGCTGGAGGTATTCTACGGGGCACGGAAGCAGGTGTTTTTCACCTTCGGTCCCTATGTGCTGATCCTGTTCTACGGCGCGGACGCCCGGGTCATCAGCCTCCTGTTCGCCGTTTCGGCCATTGCCGGGTTCTTCCTCTCCCCGCTGATCGGCAGGCTGATCGACCGGATCGGCTATAAGATCATCATGATCTCCGACACCCTGATCCTGGTCATCGTCTGTTTCTTCTACGGCTTCGCCCATCATCTTTTCCCCAAGGAGATCGCCTTCACCGTTTGCTGTGTGAACTATGTGCTGGATTCCATCATCTCTCTGGCCTCCATGGCCGCCAACGTCTATGTCCAGGACATCTCCGATTCTCCGGAGGAGACGAAGGCCACCCTCTCCACGGGCATCTCCGTCAACCATATGATCACGATCCTGATCGCCCTGTTCGGCGGCTGGATCTGGCAGACCGTGGGGATCGAGACCCTCTTCATCATCTCGGCGGTGCTGGGCCTCTGCAACAGCGCCTATGCCGCCAGCATCAAGCCGAAAGCAAGG
>JAGAEH010000103.1 GCA_017613225.1 Lachnospiraceae bacterium | reverse complement strand
GGGGCGGACACAAAAGGACCGTCCCTGTGTGTTCCCCTGTGTGTTCCGTCCCCCTGTATCAGCTCCGACAGCGGCAGGATCACCGTGTCGGGGCAGCCGGGAAAGATCTGGCTGATGCTTTCAAATCTCGCTCTGATCATGCTTCCCCTCCGATCCGCAGCTGCCGCAGGGCCTCCAGGCCTCTGCGCCGCAAGTCGTTCAGCTGGCCCCGGGGCATGGTCAGCCCCTCCGCCGCGAACAGTGTAAACTCGTCCAGATAATAGGGCGTGCCCCCGGTCTTTCCCAGGGCCTCCCGGGCAAAGTCCGCAGTCATGGCCTGGGTCCTGGCCTGCTGGGGCGCCTCTCCGGCCGCCACGGCCGTATGCTCCCCGTCGGACACCGTCAGCTGGGCCGGCTGATCCGGCTGCAGCAGGAGCATCATCTCCACCGGGATGGTCTGGGGCTCCTTTTCATAGAGCTTCGCCAGGTCCTTCAAAACGCCGGCAGCCGCGGTCACGTCCTCTTTGGTGCGGGTGCCGTACATGGAAAGATCCCTCTTTCCGGTCAGGTAGCCGTCCGTAAAGCCGCTGCGGGAAAACACGGCCCGCAGGGTCTCCATGTCGGGCTTTTTCCCCTCTCTCGCGGCGCGGCATGCCGTCACGGCCGCCGCCACATATTCGGCCCGCTTCATGCGGCCCTCGATCTTCAGGCTCTTTGCCCCGGCCTTCGCCAGCTCGGGAATGCGCTCCACATAAGAGAGATCCTTCAGGGAAAGCGCGTATGCCCGGCCATTCACGCTGCACTCCAGCCGGCAGGGCTGGGCGCACAGTCCCCGGTTGCCGCTGCGTCCGCCGATCATGGCCGACAGATAGCAGTTGCCGGACACGCTCATGCAGTGGGCCCCATGGACAAAGACCTCCAGTTCCACGCCGGTCTCCTCGTACAGCTGCCGGATCTCCTTTAGGGAGAGCTCCCTGGCCACCACGAAGCGGGAGAACCCGAGATCCTGCATCAGGCGGATGCCCTCTCCGTTGTGGATGGCCATCTGGGTGGATGTGAACATCCGCATCCCAGGCCAGGCCTCGCGGCAATAGGCCGCCACCGCCAGATCCTGTACGATCAGCGCGTCCGCGCCGGCACGGCAGGCCGTGTCCACAGTCTTCTTCACCGAAGCCAGTTCTTTGTCGAACACCAGCGTGTTGACGGTGATGTACACCTTCACGCCCCGCTCGTGGCAGTAGTCAATGCGGTCCTTCAGGTCGTCTCCGCCGAAGTTTTCCGCGTTGCGCCGGGCATTGAAGCCCTGCAGGCCGAAATAGACCGCGTCCGCCCCGCAGCGCACCGCGGCGGTAAGCTGCTCCGCTCCGCCCACAGGCGCCAGGATCTCAGGAAGGTTGTCAGTTGGTCTTGTTTTCATTGGTTTCTTTT
The DNA here is from genome assembly GCA_017613225.1 of Lachnospiraceae bacterium. Lineage (GTDB taxonomy): Bacteria > Bacillota > Clostridia > Lachnospirales > Lachnospiraceae > UBA3774. Next base: position 8,150 of record JAGAEH010000103.1, on the reverse strand, counting down.
CTATAAAGGGATCCTTCGGCTCCGCTACGCTTCGCTCAGGATGACAGGATCGATTTTCACCAGGCTTCGCTCAGAATGACAGGATCGATTTTCACCAGGCTTCGCTCAGAATGACAGGATCGATTTTCACCAGGCTTCGCTCAGGATGGCAGGATCAGCTCCCGCCAGGCCCCGGTCAGCCGCTCCAGGCTCCAGGCCGCGTTGGCGGGGCTGGTGGAGGGCAGGCACACGCAGGGCCGCCCGATCCGCGGCAGGATGTGCTTATTATACAGCTTCTCCGCCGTCTTCCCGTTCACATAGATCGTTTTGATGGGCGCGGCCTCCAGGATCTCTCCCAGATCGTTGGCCCTCGCGTTTTTAATGCTGGCGTCCGACGATCCGGTGATGTCGCAGCTGGCGATCACGTCCCACATCGCCACATGATGCCGCAGCAGGAAGTCCCGTTTTTCCGGGATGGTGACCGGCACGGCATCCGCAAAGACGCGGGCCATCACCTTCCAGAAGCGGTTCTGGGGATGGCCGTAAAAGAAGCCGGCCTCCCGGGACTTCACGGAGGGAAAGCTCCCCAGGATCAGCCTGGTGCAGGCCCCGTCCCAGAGGGGCGGGATCGGGTGGATCAGGTGTACCCCCGCAGGCGCTTCCAGGCGCGTTTCTTCTGCTTTCATCGCCGCTCCTTTCCGGGTATGATCCCCGCAGACGATCCCCGTCCTTTGCCGGATCCGCTGCCCTGCGGGTCAATATGCCTCGACCCGGATAAAGTCCTCCAGGTTGCCCTTGGACAGCCAGACCTCGCTCTTCCCGTTCTCGAACACGGCCCAGGTCACGTCGCCCTGCGCCGTCTGGCCGGAACGGTCCGTCTTCTCTTCCACGGGCTCGCCGTACCGCGCCGTCAGCGCGGCTTTTGCCTCCTCATAGCTCAGCTCGCCGCAGGTCAGCTGGACCTGAGCGACCTTCGTCTTCTTGGCCCCTTCCTCCAGGGCCGCAGACCCCTGCGCCGCCCTGCCGAACAGGCTGCCCTCCAGCTTTACTGTCAGGACCCCGTCCTCACGGAAGATCCTCTTGTTGGGGATCCCCGCCTTTTTGGCGGTCTTCCCGATCCAGTCCAGGCAGTCCTCCAACTGTTCCAGCTGCAGCACTCCGGGCAGGTCTTCCGTGGAAGGCTCCTCAGCGGAAGATTCCCCGGCAGACATGCTCTCCGTTGCCGGCTCTTCCGTTGTTTCTGTCGCCGGCTCTTTTGCCGTCTCTGTCACGGGCGCCGTGGTCTCGGCCGCCGATCCCGTCTGGGACGTACTCTCCGCCCCCGTCGGGTCCTCCCGCGGGCCGCAGCCCGCCAGGGCGATCATCAGGACCGCCAGCAGCAGCGCAAGGCATCTCTTATATTGACTCATGTTTCCGCTTCTCATCTGTCCTTTCCCGCGGCAGCCCCGGAACCTTTCCGGACCGCCGCCGCGTTTCCGCTCCGTCATTTGCCGGAGATTGTCACTCCCTCCGTCAGCATGGCGGGCATGGCCATGGAGCCGTCCGTCACCAGCTCATCGGACAGGCCGATCAGCTTCTCGAACAGACCGGCCAGATTGCCGCTGATCATCACCTCGTTCACGGCGCCGGCGATCTTCCCGTTCTCCACGTAAAAACTGTTTTTCGCTACGCCGGAGAACTCGCCGTTGGCCCCGGGCTCGCCGCCGGAGAAGCCACCCACCACAAGGCCCCGGTCGATCTGCGCCAGCAGTTCTTCCTCGCTCACGTCCCCCGGTTCGATCACCAGAGACCAGCCGGTATTCTTCGTGACGGGCCTGCCGGTCTTGTTGGCGATATAGAGGTTCAGCACATGGCTCTTCAACACGCCGTTCTCGATCAGCGGCACGTTCTCCGCCGCGAAGCCGTCAAGGGTATAGTGCTGCGTCTCGATGATGCGGGGATCCTCCGCCTGCAGCCTAAGCGTCAGCCTGTCGCTGGCCACCTTTTCGCCGATCTTGTCCAGCCACATGCTCTCGCCGCTCAGGACACGGCTGCCGGACATGTAATTGTCCATCAGCATGTAGCAGAACTCACCCATGGCCCGGGGCGTGAACAGGACCTTTCCTTCAAACTTCTCCGCCACTTCCGCGACGGTCAGCGCAGCCTGGGCGTCGGCGATCTGCCGGCGCGTATCCGACTGCTCCATGAAGGGCCTGTCCAGATCCCGCAGGGCGATCTCCGTATAGGCCAGGCCGGTGCCCCGGTCGCCCTCAAAGGCGGAGAACTCTAGCGTCAGCGCGTACCGGCCGTCCCTGCAGTCGAACTCCGTCCCGTTGGAATTGCGGTAGATGACGTGCTCCGCCTCATGGCTGCCGATCATCGCCATCATCCGCACCTTCGGATACTCTTTGCCGACAGCGTCGTAGAGTTCCGTCATGCGGTCGTACAGGCGGTCCATGTCCGCGGTGAGCGGGCCTTCGGAGACCTGCTTTCTGCCCTGGTCCGGCGCGATGTCGTTGGCCTCATCCGCCTCCGCGGACTCCGCCGAGGCCACCGCTTCTCCGATCACTTTCTGCAGGCCCTCGTCTGACAGATCGTTGCCGGAAGCCGAGCCTTTTTTATTGTCCATGAATACGGTCACGGACGCGGTCCCGCCGAAGATCGTCCGAAACAGGCTGAAGGTCTCCAGCTCCGTGTTCAGCTCGCGCATCTCGGTCTCTTTGACCTCCAGGGCGTACTTGCCGATCCCCGCCTCTTTCAGCAGTTCTTCTATTCTGTTCGCAGTCTCTTTTAAGTCTCTCATCAGTTCCACCTCCTTCAGCGTCCGCCGATGGTGATGCGGCAGCGCATCTCCGGACCGCCCATGCCCACCGGCATCATCTGCTTCTTGCCGCAGAAGCCGCTGGAGGACCAGGTCAGATGGTCGGAGACCATGTCCACGGTCTTCAGCATCTCGAAGGCCGTTCCGGCCACCGTGGTGTCCAGCAGGGCCTTGCCCAGCTTGCCGTTCTTGATCTCATAGCCCAAAGACACGCCGAACATGAACTCGCCGGTCAGATCCGCCTGGCCGTTGCTGGAATTGATCAGATAGTAGCCGTCGTCGATGGAGGCGATCATGTCTTCCAGCTTGTCGGTGCCCGGCAGGATCAGGGTATTGCGCATGCGGATCAGGGGCTCGTCGGAGAACTCCCAGGCCCTGGCGTTGCCCGCGGGCTCCATGCCGAAGCGCTCCGCCGTCTCCCGGTTGTTCATGTAATGGGTCAGGATGCCGTTCTCGATGATCGGCACGTCCTTCGCGATCACGCCTTCGTCGTCCAAATAGACCGGCAGCGGAACTCTTCCGTCCGGGCCGGTATGGGCGTAGTCCACCAGGCTCACCAGGTCGCTGCCCACCCGCTTGTTCAGGCAGGGGCCTGCCACGCTGCCGCCGATCACCAGATCGGCCTCGGTGGTGTGGCCCACGGCCTCATGGGCCAGCATGCCGCCCATCATTCCGCCCAGGATCACCAGCTTGTTTCCGGCCTCGGCGTAGACGCCTTCGGTCTTGTCCATCACCTGTCCGTACAGCCGGTCGATCTTCGGATAGATGGAGGCAAGGTCCCCGAAGTTGTCCGCGAAGCTGCCCAGGCCGCCAAAGGCCTCAAACAGTTCCACCGGCGCGCCGGTGTGGGCCATGGCGCTCATGAACACGTAAATATAGCAGCGGGGATAGGTCACGTGGCCGCTGGCCGCGTCGGAACTGTAGATGATCTTATCCTGGGAATCCTCCGTGTAGACCACGGTGCGGCTGATCAGTTTGGGGCAGGACTTCTCCACATAGGCGTCCACCGTCTTCACCGCTTCGATGATCAGCTTCTGCTCCGTGTCGATGACCGGGACCTTCGGCTCGATGGCGCCTCCCGCCAGAGCCGGATAACCCGGGCGCTTCACCTTGGCGCGGCCGTCCAGAAACAGCGCGTTCTCCGTGGCGGCTCTGATCACGGCCTTCGCGTCCTCTTCGGTATAAGAGGCCACCGAAGAAAAACCGTGATAGCCGTTCTTCGTGACGCGGGCAGAGATGCCGCGGCTCTCGCCGCGCACGTTGCCCACCAGATTGCCGTTCAGCAGCACCACCCGGCGCTGCCTGTTCTCATGACCGCGCAGCACCGTCTGCACGCCGTCGGCAAACAGCGCGGTACTGCCGGATAAAATGTCTTGCAGCATATCGTTTCCTCCTGAATGAGATTTCTATGTTTACGCCACGTCCGTCAGCTTCAGGTCCTTCACCTTCCGCAGGGCGATGATGTTGATCAGGACGGCAAAGGCCGCCGTGATCGCCGCGCCGATCAGCCAGGACAGCGGGCTCACGCCCCGCTCCAGCTGGAAGAAGGACTGCTCGATGCTGCGGATGATCCAATAGGAGATCACCGCGCCCATCCCGATGCCGATCAGGATGCCCAGCACCGTCGTGACGAAATTCTCCTTTGTGATATAGCCCTTCGTCTCCCGCACCGTAAATCCGTTGACGCGCATGATCGTCAGCTCCCGCTTTTTCGACAGGATGTTGATGTTGACCAGGTTCAGCAGCACCACGAAGGCCATCACCGCCGCGATGACGATGAAGATGACCACGATGATGTTGATCACGCTGGTGGAGGCCTCGAAGAACTCCTTGTCCTCCGCCGCGCTGCTCATGCCCTCATAGCCGGCGATCAGGCTGAGCTTCTGATTGAGCAGCTGGGGATCCACGCCGTTCAGCTTCACGTAGTACTGATTCGGATAACAGGACAGTCCCGTGACCTCTTTATAGTAGTCCGCGTCGATCAGCACCTGGCGGCCGATGTAGTTTTCGAAGATCCCCGAGATCTTCACTTTCACTTTGTTGACGGCTCCGATCACCAGCTCCGCCTCGCTGCCGGGCTCCAGGCCGTAGATCTCCGCCAGTCTTCTCTGGACCAGGATGCCCTCCCGCTCCGGAGTGATGGGGCTGCCCGTCTTCCAGTCCATCAGGTTGAAGTATTCCGGCAGCCGGCTCAGGTCGCAGCACTGCAGTTCCACCACTTCGGTCCCCGGCATCTGCAGACAGGCCGAGACGACGCTGACCGCCATGCAGTCCGTGCCTTCGTCCTCCAGGGTCTTCGTGACCAGTTCCTCGGTGTCCATGTCGAAAGCGCCGTTGTACTTCACCCGCTCGTCAAAATTGACGAGCTTCGTGTACTGATTCTCCGCGGCGCCGTTTACCGAGGCCTTCATCGTAAAGCCGATCACCACCAGGCAGCAGCAGCCGGCGATGCTGAAGACCGTCACGATCACGCGCTTGATGTCCGAGCGGATGTTGGACAGGATCAGGCGGGTGTACAGAGGCAGCAGATGGCGCTCCGACGAGGCCTGTTTTCTCCCCGCAGGCACCTTTGCCTGCAGCAGCCGGACCGCCGGCTCCCGCAGGAGCCGCAGGCAGGCAAAGCCGATGGCAGCCACCGCCAGCAGGATGCCTGCCAGCAGGACGATCCCGGTGGCGGCGCCCGAAACGGCCGGGCGGGACATCCCATAAGTGTAATATTTGGAAAAGTTCTTCAGCACGAAAGGCTCCAGCACGAACCGCGCCAGCAGGATGCCCAGGCCGGTCCCGATCAGCGTCGCCGAGACGCCGAAGGCCAGGTACTTGGCAAAGATCTCCCGGGTAAAGAAGCCCAGGGCCTTCGTGGTGCCCACCAGGCTGCGCTGTTCGTCCACCATTTTAGCGATGGTGGCGTAGATGACCAGCGCGCCCACCAGGATGAACATCAGGGAGAAGGTCATCTCCAGGCTCTTCAGGTTGTCACTGCCGATGCGGGTCTGCACGAAACTGGCGTTCTGTTCGGGATCCATCACCACCCAGGTGCAGGGGGCGGCGGCGGCCAGCTTCTCCTTTGCCTCCTCCACTTCAAACACGCCGTTATTGTAGTCCAGCAGACCGGACTCATACTGCTCTTCGCCCTCCTTCAGGGCTTTCGCGCCTTCTTCCAGCGTCTTTTTGGCCTCTTCGATCTGAAGGGCGCCTTCTTCGGCCTTTTGTTTCTCTTTTTCGTACTCCGCCAGGCCGCTTTGGTACTTCTGCCCGCCCTCGGCGTAGGCCGCCTCGGCAGCCTCATATTCCGAAAGTCTGGCCAGGTATTCCTGTTCACCCTTCGCGTAGGTCTCCTCGCCGGCCTCATATTCGGCCAGGCTGCTCTGATACTTCTGCTCGGCCTTCTTGTATGCTGCCGCGGCAGACTCATATTCCGCCTTCTTGCTGTTGAAGGTCTTCAGTTCCTTGTTGTAAGCGGAGCGCCCCTTCAGATACTCCTTGTGGCCCTTGTCCCATTTGGCGCAGGCGGACTGCAGTTTGGAATACTGCTTCGAGTAGCCGGAAAGCCCCTTTACGATCTCCTCCGTCAGACTGGCGCGGATCGAGGAAAGGTCGTCCTTCGTGGGCTTCTTCCCATAGGTCTGCTCATAGATCTGCTTTAACGCGCTGTCCGGCAGGGCGTCGGAGTAGACGAAGTCCTTAACGGCCTGCTTCATGCTCTTTTTCAGGTCTACCTTGTAGGTCTTCGTGATCCAGAACTCCATGGCCGTGACATTGCTCTTGTTCACGTTGGGCGTCTTCTTGCCCGCCCAGGCGATCTTGCCCTTGGTGCTTCCGCCGTAAGCCTTCTCCACCGCCTTGCGGATCGCCGCGCGGATCGCTGCCTTTTCCGTCTCCAGTTTGGCATAGCCGCTGACCAGCTCTTTTTTGGCGGAATCCAGCTGTTTTTTGGCGGCGGTCAGTTCCTTTTCGCCGGCATCCAGTTTTTTCTTCGCGTCCTCCAGCTGCTTTTTGCCGCTGTCCAGCTCCTTTTTGCCGGCGTCCAGCTGTTCTTTTGCCTCGTCCAGCTGTGCCCTGCTTCCGTCCAGCTGTGCCTTGCCGGCGTCCAGCTGTTCCTTCGCCTCGTCCAGTTGTCCCCTGGACTCCTCCAGCTGCGCTTTTGCTTCCTTCAGCTGCGTCTCCGCCTCAGCCAGCTGTATCCGGCCATCTGCCAGTTTTTGCTCTTCTTCCGCCAGCTTCTTTTTGCCGTCATCCAGTTCCTGTTTCTTTTCGTCCAGCTGTTTTCTGGCGTCCTCCAGCTGAGTTTTCGCCTCGGCCAGCTTTTTCTCGTTCTCTTCGATCTCGACCTGCACCGGGTCTTTGACGCTTGCCGTCCGCAGATCCTCGCGCTCCTTTGCCAGCGCTTCGATCCTGTCATAGACGGCGGCCACCGTCTTCTGATAGGACTCCTCGAACCGGTTCACGTCCGCATCCTTTTCAATCTCTATCACTGCCCGCATCGAGCAGCCATCCAGTTTTTCCAGGTCGAAGGCGTCCTTTGTCACCATCACATACAGCGTCTCCGGGACGTTCAGGCTGGTGTGATCCGGATGGCTCACAATGCCCGTGACGGTAAAGGTGTCTCCCTTCAGATACTCCGGGCTCCAGCCGTTGGCATCACAGAAGCGGACCCTGTCCCCCGGTGACCAGCCCAGTTTTTCGCAGATGCGCTGTTCCGCCACGCACTCCTCTGCCGTCTCCGGCAGCCGGCCTTCGATGACGTCCGGCACATTGATGCGCTCCGTCATGGAGATCATGCTGACGTCCGCCCATTTGTCGCCGCCGGAAGCCTTGACCGAGGTCTGCCACACGGGCTCGGCGTCCTTTACGCCCTCCACGCCGCGCAGGACTTCCAGGTCCTCCTGGGTCAGCAGCATCGTAGAAGCGACCTCGACGTCCCGGAACCGGTGTTCGTTATAGTATTCCGACGCGCTCTTTTTGGCGCCGGCGGAGGAATAGTCGATCCCCAGAAACGCCGTGACGCCCAAAAGCGCGATCAGGATGATGGATAGGTAGGATACCTTCTGCTTTTTAATGTTGCGGAAGGCATCCGTGCGCTGCGTCTTCTTCATGTTCCGTCACCACACCAGTTCTTCCGCCTGCAGGGGATGCCTGTTCCTCTTGACCGAAGCGATCCTTCCGCTCCGCACCTTCACCACCCGGTCCGCCATCTTGGCGATCTCCGGGTTATGCGTGACCATCAGCACCGTGGTGCCGTTGTTTTTGATGATATCCTGGATCACCCGCAGCACTTCGATGCTGGTGGCATAGTCCAGGGCCGCCGTGGGCTCGTCCGCCAATATGAGCTTGGGCCGCTTCACGATGGCCCGGGCGATGGACACCCGCT
>JAGAEH010000102.1 GCA_017613225.1 Lachnospiraceae bacterium | reverse complement strand
GTGGAGGGCTTCTTCGGCCCCGACGCCCGGAAGTTCATGTACAGCCATCTGGCCGGCGCTCTCACCTTCGTGCCCTACGGCACCATGGTGGATCACTTCCAGCACATCGTCTATGAGAAGCCGGAGATGACCCCCGCCGAGCGCCACGCGGAGTGGAAGAAGCTGCTGGGCATCTACATGCCCTGGCTGAAGCTGGACGGCGAGATCCCCTTCTATTCGGAAGGAGAGGGATGGCAGCGGCAGAGCCACATCTACGAGGTGCCATTCTACTACATTGACTACTGCCTGGCTCAGGCGGTGGCCCTGGAGTTCTGGGCGATGATCCAGGAGGATCCGAAAAACGCCTGGAAGCACTACATGGCCTATACCGAACAGGGCGGCACCCACACCTTTACGGACCTGCTGAAGAACGCGGGCCTTGCCACGCCCTTTGACGAGGAGTGCCTGAAGTTCGTCTGCGAGACCGCCGTTAAGTGGCTGGAGAATTTCGACCTGACCGGGATCGAATAAGGACAGGCAGGAGAGAGCATGACGCCGGAAAGACCGTCTGTCGGAAACAGGATCATCGTACTGGGCTGCCCCGGCAGCGGGAAGAGCACCCTGGCCAGGAGCCTGCAGCAAAAGACCGGCCTTCCGCTGATCCATCTGGACAATGTCTGGTGGAAGGCGGACCGGACGCACGTCACCAGGGAGGAGTTTGACCTCCGGCTGCAGGAGATTCTGCAGGGGGAGCGGTGGATCATCGACGGCGACTACAGCAGGACCTATGAGCCCCGCTTTGTCCGCTGCGACACCGTGATCTTCCTGGACTACGGCGAAGAGGAGTGCATGAAGGGGATCACGGAAAGGATCGGCACGGTCCGTCCGGACATCCCCTGGACGGAAGACAAGCTGGATCCCGAACTGGCGGAAAAGGTCCGGAATTACCGGACGGTGAACCGGCCTAAACTGTACAGCCTGATGGAAAAATACCCGGACAAGCGGCTCCTTATCTTCAAAACACGGGCTGAACTGGCAGAGGCCGGTCTGCTCTGAACAAAACGGGATAACGGAATGCTCTGCCGGCTGTACGAGTCACTGGGTTTTCGGCTGACCGCGGAGCTGGACGGGGACGACCTGGTGTTCGCGCTGTAGATTCTAAACGAGGCAGTCATGATAACTGCAGGAATGACCGGACCGACGGTCAGGGAGGCGGCAGATGGACAAAGAAAAACTTACCCAACTGTTTGAAGAATACTGCAAAAAGCTGAGGATCACTCCGGCCTGGGATATCCGGCTGGAGTTCGTCGAGGACCCGGCGTGGCCCAAGACGGGGGATTTCAAGATCGACTGCGACGACAGGAAGGCGGTCCTGCTGCTGAACATTGCTTCGCCGAAGCAGGAGAATCTGGAGGAGGTCATCGTGCACGAACTGATGCACATCAAAATGTACCCCCTGGACCAGGTGACGGAGTCGCTGATCATCAACTGCTTTGAAGAGGGCTCCGCAGCGAGCAATTTTGCCTATCAGCAGTTCTTTACCGCTCTGGAGCAGACGGTGGAGGAGCTGGCGAAGTGCTTCCTGCTGGAATTCGGCGAGAACAGGGAGTTCTCCTACGGCAGATGCAGGGGCATGAAGTCCTTTAACGAGCTGTACGAAGGGCTGAACAACATCGAATAACGTTTTGCGAGAGCATAGAGGCACGGAAAACAGTGTCTTTCGCGCGGGAAAACAGCGCTTTTTAGGAGGACAAAGATGGCATCGAGCAGGGAATATCTGGAATTTGTGCTGGATCAGCTGTCATCGCTGGAGGGCGTGACCCATAAGGCCATGATGGGCGAGTACATCATCTACTATCAGGGAAAGATCGTCGGCGGGATCTATGACGACAGGTTTCTGGTAAAGCAGACACCCTCCGCGAAGCGTCTGATGCCGGAGGCGCCGACGGAGCTCCCCTATGAGGGAGCGAAGGAGATGCTTTTGGTGGAGGACATCGACGACCGGGATTTCCTGTGCCGGCTGCTGAACGCCATGGCGGCGGAACTGCCCGCGCCGAAGAAAAAGAGATGAGAGAATGCTGATCAGGATAACGGAATATGGCGGCATCGACGAGAGAAAGCTGATGGACGTCTATGCCGAGAGCAATTACGAAAACACGGATTATTTCTTCCCGGACATGGAAGACAAAGAGGCGGCGGCGAAGCAGGTCGAAGCCGGTTTTCTGGAGTTTTTAAAGAATGATTTCTTTGAGCATGCCGGCGCGGAATATTGGGTCCTTGAAAAAGAGGGGCTCTGGGTCAGCGCGCTGCGGACGAGCCTGATCGAGCCGGGACTGTACTACATGGAAGCCCTGGAGACCCGGCCGGAGTGCAGGAAAAAAGGCCATGCAGCCGAGCTCCTTCGGGAGGTGACCGGGCATCTGAAGGAAGAGGGCTCTTTCCGCCTGTGCTGCCGCGTCAGCAAGCGGAATATCCCATCGCTGAAGACCCATTTAAAGTGTGGCTTCCGGATCGTTTCGGAAGAAGGGCTGGACTATCTGAGCGGTGAGCGGGATGACCGGGACTATGGACTGGAATACCGCCATGAAGCCGGTGAGAGACAGGAGGTAGAAAAATGACGGCGAAAGACTGGCTGGAAGTAGGAGGATACATCGGCTCCGCACTGGTGCTCATCTCGTTTCTGATGACCTCGGTGGTCAGGCTGAGAATCGTCAACATGGCGGGCAGCCTGATCTCCTTCGTCTACGCGATGATCATCAGGTCCTATC
>JAGAEH010000101.1 GCA_017613225.1 Lachnospiraceae bacterium | reverse complement strand
TCACCTACAAACTGACCACGCTGGACGGAGCTGTCATATCCGAGCAACAGTTTGGCCAATCACCGGTGCTGCTGGTCTTTTACAATACCAAGATGACAGACGGGGCGGCAGACGATCTCTATTCGGCCAGCTTCATCGCGTCTTTAGATGCCGCACTGGACGAGGGCTGGGTGCAGCAGCTTGGCCTGAAGGTGCTCCTGGTCGGAGGAAACAAAAGCTCTTCCGTGGCGGAATTGAAGCGGTTTTTAAAGGCATATGCTCCGAAACTGGCCGACCGGAATCTTTACAAGATGAGGATCAGCGAGACTCTGATGCGAAAGATCTTCGGGACCGGTACGATGGATTACTGCAACTGTGCTCTGGTCCGGGGCGGCAATGTCCTGGCAGGGTTGACGGGCGTCTCCCACATCGATCAATGTCTGGAGATGATCGGAGAGCACCTCGACACGTCAGGCTTGTATGAGACGGTCCAGATCACGGCTTCCTACGATTACGCTTCTGCCTTTGACCTGTTGTCAAGGGTGAACAAAGAGCGGAAGGCCGCCGGCCTTGCCGCCCTGAAGATGGACAAGGATCTTTTGACGGCCGCCATGCAGCGTGCCGCGGAGCTTTCGGTCCTGCCCAGCCATGTCCGGCCTTCCGCACAGCCTTTCTACCTGATCCATGGGAAAGTTGCGTGGGAGAATATTGCGGTCGCTTATGAGACTGCGAAAGAAGCGATGACGGACTGGATGAGCCTGGATGAGTATAAGGACTACATCCTGTATAAAGATTTTAAAACGCTTGGCGTCGGCGCGGTCAAGGTGAACGGCGTGATGTGCTGGACCCTGCTGTACGGAACCAAGTCCGACTCCAAGGCTGTCGCAAAAAAGGCGGACTATACCACGGATAAACTGGTGACGAAGTATCCAAAGATCACCCTATCCTCGGTCTATCTGAATAACGAGGTGATAAAGATCGTCATGGATCCGTGGATCTCGGAACTCAAACCGGGGAAGACGGCAAAGATCAAGCTCCATATTCTGTCAGATACCGATAACAGCTGGCTTCATGCCACCCTGCTGAATTCCAAGTTGAAGTTTACAAGCTCCAAAACGTCGGTGGCAACGGTCTCAAATAAAGGTGTGATCACTGCGGTTAAGCTGGGAACGACTAATATTAAGATCGTGTCAAAGCTTTCCGGAACGGGGGCGCCGGCGCTGGGTGCCATCAAAGTCAGTGTGGTGGAAAAGCCGGTCATCACACAGCAGCCGAAGGATGTGGATGGAAAGCTGAATAAACAGGCGTCCTTCTCCGTGAAGGCCACCGGAGGCGCTCTGAAGTACACGTGGTATTACAGGAAGCCTGGGAGCGAGGAATGGAAAGCGGTCAGTACAGGCGGAAAAAAGGCGACTTATACCTTCACGCCCAAGGCGAGCTGGAACGGCAATGAGTACCGCTGTGAGGTGAAGAACAGTTTGGGCACCGTTTATTCCGACGTGGTGACGCTGCGGCTGGAGCTTGATGACGTGCAGCCGGCCATCACCATACAGCCCCAGGACGCAGAGGTACCCGTGGGAGAAAACGTCTCCTTCAGCGTTAAAGCCACCGGGGGCAATCTGACTTATCAGTGGTATTACTGCAAACCGAATACAGAAAGCTGGATCGCTGTCAGTTCCGTCGCCGGCAAAAATGCGACCTACACCCTGACGACAGCGCTGCGGCATGACGGATATCAGTATCGGTGCGAGGTAAAGAACAGCGTGGGAACAGTCTGTTCCGATACGGTGACCCTGAAGCTCATCCTGGATGATCAATGAGGAGAGGTACTATGGAGATGAAAAGATCAAGATCACTCGGCGTTCTGCTGATCGCCATGCTGTTCATTCTGGGGGCTGTCCTGTTTGCCCCCAGGGCGGAGGCGGCGAACAAGAGCGTCACATTCAAGCTGACGACCCTGGACGGAAAGTCCATCACGGAAAAGACTTACGGGAGCCGTTATCAGATCCTGGTGTTTTACCGGTCCCTGTTAAGTGACGGGGAAGCGGTCTGCTGGAATTCCGCCTCGTTCCTCCAGTCCCTGGCGCCGGCGCTGGAACAGGGCTGGATCCAGGACCTGGACGTGCAGATCATCATGGTAGGAGGGGACGGAAATTCCACGACGTCGGAGCTGAAGAGCTTTGTCAAAAAGTACGCTTCTGGCGTATCCTCCAAAAACGTGGTCTTTACCCGCGTTAACGAGGATCTGATGTGGAAGATCCACGGCAGCGGCTATCTGACCTATTCCTACTGCGTGCTGGTCAAGGACGGCAAGGTGCTGGAGGAAACGGACGCCGTTTACGACGCGGTCTCACTGCTGGGCCTGCTGGAAGGCCATGCCGACACGGGAAAACTGTATCAGACGATCCAGGTGACGGCAAAGCACGATTACGCCTCAGCTTTCGAAGTGCTGGAAAAGACCAACGCGGAGAGGAAGGCGGAAGGCCTTGCCGCGCTGAAGATGGACAAGGATCTGATGACGGCCGCCATGCAGAGGGCCGCGGAGATCTCCACCTATTTCTCCCATACCCGGCCGAACGCGAAGATCTGCGCCAGCATCCATAAAAAGGTCAACGGGGAGAACATCGCCGCGGGACAGGCGGATTCTGAAACGGTAATGACCGATTGGATGAATTCTCCCGGCCACAGGGCAAATATTCTTACGGAAGAATTTGTGACCATGGGCGTCGGGGCGGTGCAGATCAACGGGACCATGTTCTGGGTCCAGCTGTTCGGATGCAGCTCGGACTCTTCCGCGGTGGCCAAGAAGGCGGATTACACCACGGACAAACTGGTGACGAAGTACCCCAAGATCCAGTTCGCTGCGGCATATCTGAAGAATGGAACCATCTATCAGGTGGTGCAGCCGGAGGATACGGTCTTTGAGGTGGGAGGCAAGAAGACCATCAAGATCGTCTATTCGGAGGATCCCGCCGCCGACTGGTTCTACGCCACGCCGCTGACGTCCAAGCTGACCTTCGCCAGTTCCAATACGGCAGTGGCCACGGTATCGGACAAGGGTGTGATCACCGCCGTTAAATCCGGAGACGCCACCATCACGGTGCGGTCCAAGCTTTCCGCGGACAGCGCGCCGGCGCTGCTGGAACTGAAGATCTCCGTG
>JAGAEH010000100.1 GCA_017613225.1 Lachnospiraceae bacterium | reverse complement strand
GTGATCACGGCAGAGCCGGGCTCCAGCCGGTAGGTCTCGTTGTGGTCCAGGCGGTTCCGCAGGGACAGGAATCCCTCCACCTTGACACCGTCTTCCGGTACGAACAGGTAACCCTCCTTTTTGACGCCGTTCGCCTCCACGTCCTTGGCCACCCGATAGTCCCGGATCGTCCCTTCGATCTCCGGACGGCTGTCCGCAAAAGCCTGCACAGCGGCGGAATCCGAGTCCTTCTTCAGGGTGAGCGACGCGTCATAGGTCCACACGGACTGATACTGGGTGTCCACGATCTTGGCGATGGAGTCCCGTAGGCCGAAGCCCACCAAAAGGAGCGCCATGCAGCCGCCGATGCCGAACACCGTCATGAAGAAGCGCTTCTTAAAGCGGAACAGGTTCCGCAGGGTAGACTTGCGGGTGAAGTTCAGCCGGTTCCAGATAAAACCGACCCGTTCCAGCAGGATGCGCTTGCCGGACTTTGGCGGCGTGGGCCGCATCAGCTGCGCCGGCACCGCGTTCAGCGTCCTGTGGCAGGCGAACCAGGTGGCCGCCATGATGCAGGCGATGGCGATCAGGGAGCTCAGCAGCGACAGATCCCACTGGATCGGGATCAGTTTGTAGGGGATGTTGATGTACAGGATGTCATAGGCTCCCAGGATCACATAGGGAAGGATCTTGCTGCCCGTCACCACGCCCAGCACGCTGCCGATGATGCAGGCGGAAAAAGCGTAGAGCATGAACTTGGCCGTGATGGCGCCGCGGCTGTAGCCCAGGGCCTTCCAGGTGCCGATCTCCGTGCGCTTTTCCTCCACCATGCGGGTCATGGAGGTGAGGGAGACCAATGCTGCCACCAGGAAAAAGATGGCAGGGAAGACCTTGCCGATGCTGCCGATGCGCTCCGTGTCCATGCCGTATTCCACATAGTCCTGAATGGAGTTGCGGTCCAGCACGTACCATTCGGGGACTTCGATCTCTTCGATGTCATGCTCGGCATCCGTCAGTTTCTTGTCCGCGTCCGCCAGCTTTTCGTCCGCCTCCGCCTTGGCGTCATCCAGCTCTTTGCGGCCGTCCTCCAGCTTCTGCTTCGCGTCCGCGATCTCCTGTCTGGCGTCCTCCAGCTCCTTTTTGCCGTCCTCCACCTCTTTGCGGCCGTCTTCCAGCTCCTTTTCGCCGTCCGCCAGCTTCTGTTTCGCCTCGTCCAGCTCCTTTTTGCCGTCCGCGTATTTCTTTTCGTTGGCTTCCAGCTCTTTCCGGCCCTTTTCCAGCTCTTTTTTGCCGTCGCTGATCTGCTTTTTGGCCTTATTCAGCTTGGTCTTCGCGGCATCCAGCTGCTTTTTGCCGGCAGCCAGTTCCTTCTTGCCGGCCTCCAGTTCCTTGCGCTTCGCGGCCAGTTCCTTCTTGCCGGCAGCCAGTTCCTTCTTTTTGGACTCTAATTCCTTCTTGCCGGCTTCCAGTTCCTTCTTCTTGGACGCCAGCTCTTTTTTGCCGGCCTCCAGCTGCTTTTTGCCCTCTGCCAGCTGCTTTTTGTTCTCCTGCAGTTCCTGTTTGCCTTGGGCGATCTTCTTTTCGCCGGCCTCCAGCTCAATTTTGCTTTCTTCCAGTTCTTTCTTTCCGGCTTCCAGCTGCTTTTTCCCGGCTTCCACCCCGGCGCGCCCCTGGGACAGCTCCTCCGCCGCCGCGTCCAGCTGAGCCTTGGCCGCTTCCAGTTTCGCCCTGGCTTCCGCCGCGGCCTCGGGAGGCATCAGGCTCTCCATGGCCTCGAACTGGGCCAGCGCCTCTTCATATTCCGCCTGGTTTTTCTCCAGTTCTTTTTCACCCTCTTCCAGGGCCTTTTCCTTCTCCTTTAAGAGGGCTTCGTTCTGTTCCAGCTCCTTCTCGCCGGCGGCGAGCTCTTTTTTTCCCGCCTCCAGTTCCTTTTCGGCCTGTTCCAGATCCTTTTCGCCCTGTTCCAGGGCCTTTTCACCCTCCGCCAGCTTTTTCTCCTGGGCGGCCAGTTCCTTCTCTCCCGCCGTCAACTGCTTTTCGCCCTCTGCCAGCTGCTTTTCCGCCGCCTCCAGCTGCTTTTCGCCTTCCGCCGCCTCTTTTTCCGCCGCAGTCAGCTGTTTTTCTCCGTCGTCCAGCTTCTTTTTGGCCGTGTTCCACTCTTTTTCCTTGGCAGCCAGTTCCTTCTCACCGGCCTTCAGCTCCTTTTCGGCGTCCTCCAGCTCCTTTTTGCCTTTGTTGTATTCCTTCCAGCCGTCGTCCAGTTCCTTCCGGCCGTCCTTTAATTCCTTCTCGGCGTCCTCTATCTCTTTCCGGCCGTCTTCCAGCTCTTTTTCCGCGTCCGCCAGTTCCTGTTCCGCGTCTGCCAGATCCTGCTCGCCGTCCGCCACCTTCTTTTCGGCGTCCGCCAGCTCCTGCTCGCCGTCCGCCAGCTTCTGCTCCGCGTCGGCGATCTTCTCATCCGCCTCCGCTTTTTTATCGTTGTATTCCTGCCTGGCGTCGGCCAGTTTTTCTTTGGCCTCGTCCACCACTTCGTTATATCGGGCTTCACAGCGCTCGTCTTCCATGGCCTCCAGCCGGTCCGTCACGGCCTTTACCGTGTCTTCATAGGCGTCGCTGTATGCGGTGAGCTCCGCCGCGCCTTCCACGCGGGCGTAGACCACCGTGTAATAATCTGTGGAAAAATCATCGGGAAGGATGTACAGAAAACCGTCGCTCTTGCCGTTGCCGATGGAGGACGTCCCCCGGGAGAAATTCAGAAAATCCGGGCATTTGCCGAAACCGGTAATGGTAAATTCCGTCACCTCCAGAGTCTCGGTCAGATCTTCCCCGTCTCCGGACAGGGCGATCACGTCCCCCAGCTCATACCTGCCCGTCAGCCAGTCGTCCATCAGGCATTCTCCGCTGTTTTCCGGCAGACGCCCGGAGGTCAGCCGGGGCAGGCTCACCTTTTCGGGGATGCTGTTGACCCGCAGGTTCAGCGTCTCGTCGCCGTAAGCGCAGAGTGCCTCCACGCTCTTCGCGCCTTCGGCCTCTGAGACGCCCTCCGCCGCAGCGATGGCCGCGACGTCGTTGTCCGACAGGCCCAGCGTGCCCAGCACGCGGATGTCCATGAAGCGCAGTTCATCGTAATGACGGTCCACCGAGAGCCGCATGTCCGGCTCGGAAGAGCGGACGCCCGAAAAGAACGCAACTCCCAGCGCTACGATAAAGATCAGCGACAGGTACCTGCTCAGACTCTTCTTGATCTCTCTTAAAAAGTCCTTTACAGCTGCGTTCTTCATTCTACCATTCTATCTCGTCTATGTCTTTGGGGTGTTTGTTCAGGCGGACGCGCCCCACGGTGCCGCTTTTGATCTCGATGATACGGTCCGCGATGGGGGTGATGGCCTGGTTGTGGGTGATGATGATGACGGTCATGTTCCGGCTGCGGCAGGTGTCCTGCAAAAGCTTCAGGATCGCCTTGCCGGTGCGGTAGTCCAGCGCGCCGGTGGGCTCATCGCAGAGCAGCAGCTTGGGGTTCTTAGCCAGCGCCCGGGCGATGGCCACCCGCTGCTGTTCCCCGCCGGAAAGCTGGGAGGGGAAGTTGTCCAGGCGGTCCTGGAGGCCCACCTCGGCCAGCACTTCCTCCGCGTCCAGCGGATCCCTGCAGATCTGCAGGGCCAGCTCCACGTTCTCCTTGGCCGTCAGATTCTGGATCAGGTTATAGAACTGAAATACAAAGCCGATGTCGTCCCGGCGGTAGCCGATCAGCTTCTTGTCCGAATACCGGCTGATATCATTGCCATCCACCACCACCTTGCCGGAAGTGGCCCGGTCCATGCCCCCGAGGATATTGAGCACAGTGGTCTTGCCGGCCCCGCTGGGCCCGACGATCACCACCAGTTCCCCCTTTTCGATGGAAAAGCTCATCCCGTTCACCGCGGGAATGATGACCTCGCCCATCTTGTAGGTCTTATGCACATCCTCCAGAATGACAAATTCAGACATTTCAGCCTCCATTGTATCACATCTTTACAATAATACACGAAAGAGGCCGAAAGGACAAGGAAAAGATGCGGCCGGGCTCCGGACATGGAAAAGAGGCTGCCGCGAAAAGCGGCAGCCCCCTTTTTGAGTGCTCTTCTGTGCTGCGTTCTGTCCGCTGTCTGCGGTCAGCCCACGTTCTCGGTGGCGATGACGTCCACGCCGGAGCCGCAGACATCGGGAATGATCACGTCGCCGATGCGGACCGGCGGCACGATCTTGGTCTCACGGATCTTGGCAAGCACGTCGAAGACCAGCGGTTTGCGGATGGCAGAGCGGGTCTTGACAGAGAGCGGTACATGGGTCCCCTCGACGTTTACAAGGGCGGTGACCATGCGGGTGGGATCGGTGATCTCCGTCTTGGCATAGTCCAGGCCGCGCTTGCAGGTGTACCCCTCGATGTTGGTTACTTCATTTCCGTCATAGTCTGCCGTAATACGGCAGCCGATGGGGCAATTGATGCAGGTCAATTCATATTTCATGCTTCCGGCACCTCGATTCTTACGTTAATAGCTTCGGCCTTGTCCAGTCCGACCAGCTTCTCCACAGGGATGTCCAGGTTGACCATCTCGCCGGGGGCGAGGATCAGGGTCTTCTTGTTCAGCACCGGATTACCGTCGATCTCGACGATGACTCTGGCGCCGCGGTAGACGTTGCGGGGGCGGAACATGAAGTTGATGACTCCCTCAGCCTTGTCGGAGACGTACTGCGGAACGATGCCGCCTACGCCGAAGCCCATGTTGACGGGCACCATGCGGCCGGGCTCAGGCAGCTTGCCCTGAACGTAGGCCCAGGCATTGGCGCCGGCCTTGATGGCCTCTTCGGACACGAAGTCCACCAGGTCGTGCACGTGCAGCACGTTGCCGGCGGAGAAGATGCCGGGCACGGAGGTCTGCAGCTGCTCATCCACAACGGCGCCGGAGGTGGTAGGGGCGATCTTGACGCCCGCCATCTCGGACAGCTCGTTTTCGGGGATCAGGCCGACCGAAAGCAGCAGCGTATCGCAGGGGAAGTATTTCTCCGTGCCTTCGATGGGCTTTAAGTCGGGGCCGACTTCCGCCACGGTGACGCCCTCCAGGCGCTCCTTGCCGTGGATGTCGGTGACAGTGTGGGACAGCAGCAGCGGAATGCCGTAGTCGTCCAGGCACTGCACGATGTTACGCTTCAGGCCGCTGGAGTAGGGCATCAGCTCTACGCAGGCATGGACCTTGGCGCCCAGGAAAGTCATGCGGCGGGCCATGATCAGGCCGATGTCGCCGGAACCCAGGATGACCACTTCCTTACCAGGCATGATGCCTTCCAGGTTGGTGAATTTCTGCGCGGTACCGGCGGTAAAGATACCGGTGCAGCGCTCGCCGGGCGTGGCCAGGGATCCGCGGGGGCGCTCACGGCAGCCCATGCAGAGGATCACGGCGTTGGCCTTGATGTTCTCCAGGCCGAACTCCTTGGACACACAGGTGACTACCTTGTCGGCAGTGACGTTGATGACCATGCTGTTACACTGATAAGGGATCTTGTACTCCAGCACCTTTTCGATAAAGCGCTCCGCGTACTCGGGGCCGGTCAGCTCTTCTTTGAACGTGTGCAGGCCGAAACCGTTGTGGATGCACTGCTTCAGGATACCGCCCAGACGCTCTTCGCGGTCCAGGATCAGGATGTCCCTCGCGCCGGCTTCGTAAGCGCCGACTGCTGCAGCCAGGCCGGCAGGCCCGCCGCCGATGATAAGAATATCTACATTACGCATTGTCCTTGCCCTCCTCAAAGAGGTAGCTGTCCAAAAGTTTGGAATTACCTCCGAACTTGGTGACTTCCAGAGGGGAAATGCCCAGCTCTTCCGCCAGGATCTCCACCGTGCGAGGTGTGCAGAAGCCCGCCTGGCACCGGCCCATGCCGGCTCTGGTGCGGCGCTTGATGCCGTCCACGTCGAGGGCGCCCACCGGGCGGCGGATCGCTTCGCGGATCTCGGCCTCGGTGACGGTCTCGCAGCGGCAGACCACTCTCGCAAAGTCAGGGTTTTCGGCAATGGCTGCCTCGCGCTCTTCCTCAGTCATCTCACGGAACTTCGGGATGGCCTTGCGGATCGGGTTGAAGTCAGGATTCTTCTCCAGGTTCAGCTTGGCAGCGATCTCCTTGGACATCCAGTCCGCGATGGCAGGGGAGGAAGTCAGGCCGGGAGATTCCACCGCGCAGCAGTTGAAGAAACCGGGAGCGTCATCGGGCTCGCCCAGGACGAAGTCGCCGGTATCACCGGTGGCACGCAGGCCGGAGAAGGTGGTGATGAAGGCACGGGTAGGGATGTTCTCCCAGGTCCTGGTGGCCTCGCGCAGAGACTTGGCCAGGCCGAATGCCGTGGTGCGCTTATCTTCCTTATCATCGATGTCCTCCGCCGTAGGGCCTACCAGTACGGTGCCGTCTACGGTGGGAGCTACCAGGATGCCCTTGCCCATCTTGGTGGGCAGCTGGAACATGGCGGCGTGGAATTTGTCCTTGTATTTCTTGTCCAGAATATAATACTCGCCGCGGCGGGCATGGATGTGGACCTTGTGCTCGGAGACCATGTTGTTGAACACGTCGGAATAGATGCCGGCGGCGTTCACGACCACGCGGGTCTCAAAGCTTCCGATGGTGGAGATGACTTTCCAGTTGCCGTTCTCCAGCTTGACAAGCTTCTCCACTTCCGCATTGCGGAGGAATTCGGCGCCGTTCATGGCAGCGTTCTCGGCGAAAGCCGTCGTCATTTCGTAAGGGCAGACGATGCCGCCGGAACCGACCAGCAGAGCCTCGCAGGCAGTGCTGCCCACGTTGGGTTCGCGCTCCCGCAGCTCTTTCTCATCGATGATGCGGAGCTCGCCGCGGCAGCCGTTCTGCTTGCCCTGCTCCAGCAGCTTCACCAGAGCCGGATGATCGTCCATGCTGAAAGATACGACCAGGGACGTATTCCACTGGATCGGAACGTCCAGTTCCTCGTGGATCTTGTCGAACATGGCGTTGCCCAGTACGTTGAACTTTGCCTTCAGGGTGTTGGGCTTGCAGTCGTAGCCGCCATGGATGATGGCCGTGTTGGCCTTGCTCTGTCCATTGCAGATATCATTGGATTTTTCCAGCAGCAGTATCTTTCCTTTGTAACGGGTCAGCTCTCTCGCGATCGCGCAGCCGACAACACCGCCGCCGATGATGATCACATCATACATCTGAATACCTCTCGTTTTCTAAGCAATTGAAAGGGGCCGCCTTGCGAGGACGAAGTCCCCCAAGACGGCCCCCGGTTCAGATTTGATTACCTACCGTTTTTTGATCTAAGATAATCAACCTAACTGCATCGGGGTCTTCAGTACCAGCCACAGCAGAGCGGCCAGGATACCACCGCAGATAGGAGCGACAACCGGGATCCAGCCGTAGGACCAGTTGTGATCATCCTTAGGCAGAACGATCATGTGGGCAATACGAGGACCAGCGTCACGTGCGGAGTTGATAGCGTAACCGGTGGTGCCGCCTAAGGACATACCGATGGAAACGATCAGACCGAACACGAACAGGTTGCCAACACCAACAGCACCAGCTTCGGCGTTGCGGTTCATCAGGATGACGAATACCAGGACGAAGGTGCCAACAACTTCGCAGAAGAAGTTGACAGCGGTGTGCTTCACGGAAGGGCCGGTGGAGAAGACGCCCAGCTTGGTGCCGGGATCTTCAGTGGCATCGAACTGATCCTTGAAGAACAGGTAAACGATAAGACCGCCAAGGATGCCGCCCAAAACCTGAGCAACAATGTAAAGCGGAACATCGCCCCATGCGAACTTGCCGGCTACGGCAAGACCGATGGAAACTGCGGGGTTGAAGTGTGCGCCGCCAACTGCGCCGAAGCAGATGACAGGCATCAGAACTGCAAGACCCCAGGCAATAGTGATCTGGATGGAACCAGCGCCCTTCATGCCGGACTTGTTCAGCGTAACGTTGGCTACAACGCCGTCGCCGAGCAGGATAAGCATTGCGGTGCCAAGGAACTCACTAAGTGCTCTTACCCAAAGACTCATGATAATACCCTCTTTCTTTCTTTGTTTTTTTTGATTATCTCATCCCGCCGTTTTACGGGCGGGACGGGGAGCATCCCATTAAGGGGATCCGGCATTAAGCCGGGAGTTTCGATTCAAAAACCGCGGACTTATTTCGCCCAGCCCAGAACGGCGTTGACGGCCTGCTTCCAGCCCTTGATCTCTTTCGCTCTGGTCTCGTCGTCCATGGCCGGCTCGAACTCTTTGTCGATGGCCCAGTTCTTGATAACGTCTTCCTTGCCGTTCCAATAGCCAACTGCCAGGCCTGCCAGATAGGAAGCGCCCATAGCGGTGGTCTCAACGCAGACAGGACGATGTACCGGAGCGTTGATGATGTCAGACTGGAACTGCATCAGGAAGTTGTTCTTGCAGGCACCGCCGTCGACCTTCAGAGCGTTCAGCTTGACGCCGGAACCCTCTTCCATAGCCGCCAGCACATCGTTGGTCTGGAATGCCAGAGACTCCAGAGTAGCGCGGATGACATGTGCCTTGTTCACGCCGCGGGTAAGGCCGGTGATGGCGCCGCGGGCATAAGGATCCCAATAAGGAGCACCCAGACCGGTGAAGGCAGGAACGACATAGCAGCCGTTGGTGTCTTTCACCTTGGTGGCAAAGTATTCGGAATCCGGGGAAGCATCAACGAGCTTCATCTCGTCACGCAGCCACTGAATGGCAGCGCCGGCTACGAATACGGAACCTTCCAAAGCATACTCGACCTTGCCGTCAAGGCCCCATGCGATGGTGGTCAGCAGACCGTTGTTAGGATAGATGGGCTTCTCGCCGATGTTCATCAGCATGAAGCAGCCAGTGCCGTAGGTGTTCTTCGCCATACCGGGCTCGAAGCAGGTCTGGCCGAACAGAGCTGCCTGCTGGTCGCCGGCATCGCCGGTGATCTTGATAGCGCCGCCGAACCACTCGGGATCGGTCTCGCCAAACAGGCCGCTGGACGGCTTCGCTTCGGGCAGCATGCTCATCGGGATACCGAACTTCATGC
>JAGAEH010000099.1 GCA_017613225.1 Lachnospiraceae bacterium | reverse complement strand
CGTACAGTTCCCTGACCACTTCCTGCGGATGTTCCTTCATGAAGGCCAGGTCTCCGTACAGGATCCGCCGGCACTCCTCTTCCGTTATCGGCGAGTCGTACTTCAGGCACAGGCTGCCGATCTTCATCTTCTTTTCCAGCGTGATGAAGGAAAAGTCGTCGTTGTAATACCGGATCCGGAATTTCTCCCGTTTCCCGATCCCGTCCACCTTTTCCCTCAGGGCTTTGTCGTCGCTGTTGTCGAAATAGATGCTGCGGATCCGGTACCGCCCGGAAGCGTCGGTGTGGGGGTCGGCGGTCATGATCCTTTTCAGCCGCTCCCGCAGGCCGGCGTAATCCCCGTAGGAAATGCCGTATTTCAGCTCATGGCGGTAATGCTTTGACTGATCCATCTTTGGCCTCCTTTCGAATGTTCTGGGTCTCATTATACCTTCCAAACTTAACTGCACTTAAAAAGGAAGCAGGCATTCACCCGCTTCCTCTGTTTCCATGGCCATGTTGGCCTTCCCTCGGTTCATACCGGCAGACACACCGTCACGCAGAAATCATAGCCGGTCTTTGAAGCGGCTGAAATGCTGCCGCCGTGGGCTTCGGTGACCGCTTTCGCGATGGAGAGCCCGATGCCGTGCCCGCCCGTCTCGGAGTTTCTCGACTTGTCAGTGCGGTAGAACCGGTCGAATACCCGGTCCAGGTCTTCCCCGCTGAGCTTCTCCGACGAAGCGTTTTCCACCGAGAAGGTGACCGTTTTCCTCTGGGCCGACAGCTCGGCCGTGATCTTTTCGCCGTCCGGAGAATACTTGACCGCGTTGTCCAGAAGTACGGACACCAGCTGGCGGATCATGTCCGGAGATCCGTTCATGGTGATGCCGGGGGTGATGCTGACCTCCAGATCCAGCCCCCGGGATGCGGCAGGAGCGCGGAAGGATCCCACCGTCTCGCTCACCAGGTCGGAAAGGGGGAACTCGATCTTCTGAAACGCGTGCTCCGCCTCTTCCATCTTGGACAGCATGACCAGGTTGTTCGTCAGCTCCGTCAGCCGCTTCGTCTGCGTCCTGATGTCGGTGAGCTCTTCCTTTTCCCCGTCGCATTCCAGCAGATCGACGTTGGCGTTGATGATGGTCAGGGGCGTCTTGATCTCATGGCCGGCGTCGGAGATGAATCTCTTCTGTTTTTCGTAGCTTTCCGCGATGGGCGCGACGACCTTTCCCGCCGCGAAGATGAAGGCGACAAAGACCGCCAGACAGCCGATGAGGCCGACGATCACGCTGGTCCACAGAAAGCTCCGGTAAGAATCCAGTTTGCGGCCGCAGTCCAGGAAGAGGATCCTCGTGCCCTTTTCATCGGCGGTCTTCAAGTAGCGGAAACTGTCGATGAACCCGCGGTCATGGCTGCTTTCCAGAGCGGCCCTGATGTATTTCTGCGCCGACTCGTTGTCCACAGAGACGATCCTTGACAGATCGTACTGCAGAATGTCCCCGTCTTCGGAGACCCGGGCGTCAAAAAACCTGGATTCATAGGGCACCTCCAGCGACATTCCCGGAGGCATGAAGCCGGTGATCTCTTCCGGCTTTTCCGGCGGCGCTCCTTCGTTGAAGATCGGCATGTTGGGCTGTGTCAGCACGTCCAGCACCGAATCGGCGTCGGAGGTGACCTCCCGGTAATTGACGATGTTCATGATCAGCACCAGCACCGCCATCAGAATGAACATGGAGACAGTACCGATGATCAAAAACTTACGCTTTAGCTTGTTTATCATCGCTGTCCTCCAGGGAATAGCCGGCGTTCCGCGACGATTTTATCTGGACGTTGGCGCCCAGCGCCGCCAGTTTTTTCCGCAGATACGAAATATACACCCATACCACGTTGATCTCGGCGTCGCTTTCATATCCCCAGATCTTTTCCATGAACATGTCGGCGGAAAGGATGCGGTGCGGATTGACCATGAAATATTCCATCATCTGGTATTCTTTGTTGGCCAGGCGGAAGCTGCCCGTAGGGGAAGCAAGTTCGTAGGTGGCGCGGTCCAGAGTGATGTTCCCGGCGGTCAGTTTCGTGTCCGACTCCGCCCTGGTCCTGGAAATGCTTCTGATGCGGGCGAGAAGCTCCCGGGTGTCGAAGGGCTTGGGCAGATAATCGTTCGCCCCGCTGTCAAGACCCAGCACGCGGTCTTCGATCTCCGATTTCGCGGTCAGCATCAGGATCGGGATCTGGTTGCCTTCCGACCGCACCTTCTTCAAGACCGTGATCCCGTCCTTTTTCGGCATCATGATGTCCAGTATCGCGGCGTCGTAGCAGCCGGTCTCGAGAAACGCGAGCGCGTCCTCGCCGTCGTACACGGCGTCCACGGAATAGTTGTTCTTTTCCAGTATCTTTACCAGCGCCTTCGAAAGCGCTTTTTCGTCTTCAGCAAGCAGTAACCGCATGTCGGATGTCCCCCTTTACGCTCATCTATACCATGCTTTCCTAAAACGAAGTTTAAAAGCGGAAAGGATCCCGCTTTTTCCCGCCCTTTTTATCATTTTTCCGGATCAAAAAACCGGGGGAGGCGGCTCATTCAGCGAAGCGCCTCTCCCGGACGGTACTCTGGTTCGGTTCGGGAGCGGTCCCGCAAAGAGACCTGCGCAGGTCCGCGGGGCTGCTCTCTTATATCAGTTCTTCAGGGTCCAGGTCTTCCACCTTCTTGCCCTTCAGCGCGATCAGCTTCTCCGCCAGCAGCTTGGCGTAGCCCGAATAGGCGGTGGCCGCCACCACCAGCTCATCCGTGTCCTCCACCATGCGGGCATCACCGGGTTCGTGGTCCAGGATCTTTCCCGCCATGATCCGGATGTCCTGCACGAAGGCCGCGCCGGAGCGCTGCAGCGTCTGGCTATACTTGGTGTAAGTCTCCCGGAGCCTGTCCTCCGGCAGATCCGCGGGGATCATGGTGCTGATCATGTTCATGCTGAGGGTCTGCTTCAGGGAACAGATCATGATCAGATAGGCGACGTGGATGCGGTAATAGCGCTTTTTCACCGGTTCCGGCATGATCTTCTTGCGGACGTAGTTGTTGATGGTCGCCGCGGTGATGACCTCCCCGTCCTGAACGTCCGGAGGAAGATAGTCCAGATAGCGCTTCAGCAGCGTGATGATCTGGTCCATGTACAGCCCGAAATCCGGGATCTCCTCCCAGGTGGGCAGACTGTAGTTGTCCATGTATTTCTCCCAGCGTCTCAGCTTTTTCGCGATCAACTGTTTATCGTACATCACTTTGTCCCCCTCGGACGGCATCTGATCTGCTCTATCCGTCCTTCTGAACCGATTATAGCACGGGGAAACCGGAATTCAATATCTTTGACAGCAAATATTACTTGACATGTGCCAGTGGATTTGTTAATCTAATCTTGCATATTAGATTAGATAAGGAGTGACATTATGTACACGATCGTAACCGATTCCAGCTGTGACCTCCCCGCCGAACTGCTGAAGGCCTGGAACGTCAAATGCGCCAATCTGAACTTTACCTTCGACGGATCCGAAGAAGTCTTTGACAACGACAAGATGCCCATCGACGAGTTTTACAGCCGCATGCGGGCCGGCGGCGTCTCCAGGACTTCCGCCGTCAATACTGATACATTTTTCAAAATTTTTGAGCCAGAACTTGCAGAAGGCCGCGATGTGTTATATATTGGGTTTACATCGGGATTGTCCACTACCTACAACTCCGGCGCAATTGCCGCCATGGCCCTGGCCGAGAAGTATCCGGAGCGGACCATCATCCCGGTGGACACCACCTGCGCCAGCGGCGGCGAGGGCCTGATGGTCCATTACGCCGTGCAGCAGCGGGACAATGGCGCTTCCATTGAGGAAAACGCCGCTTTCATCCGCGGGCGCGGTCCCAGCGTGTGCCATTACGTCGCGGTGGACGACCTGATGTATTTGAAGCGCGGCGGAAGGCTCTCCGCCTCCTCCGCCATCGTCGGCAACATGCTGAACATCAAGCCGGTCATCCTGGTGGACGGCGACGGCCACCTGCAGAAGGCCGCCAGCATCCGCGGCCGGAAGAACTGCATCACGGCAATTGCCAAAAAGTTCATTGAACTGGCCATCGACCTGCAGGAGCCCTACGTCATCTCCCACGCGGACTGCCTGGAAGAGGCGCGGTTCCTGGAGAGCAGGATCGTCGCCATGGGCGGCGCTCCGGCCGCCTACCTGACCGACATGGGTCCGGTCATCGGTTCCCACGCCGGTCCCGGCACTTTGGCTGTCTTCTTTGAAGGCAGGGAACGCGGAGGCGTTTCAGCAGCCGCGAAGGTCTGCGAAAAGCCCGTTTCCGCCGACAGACGTACAGCCTCCAACTGACAGCGCTTTAGACTGTCCAAGCCCCAACGGATCCCGCGGGAGGATCCATAAACCGGCGAAAGGCGCCTTCCCCCACTGATCCATCCCCAAATAACAAGCGCCTTCATGCAGGTCTGACAGCTTCCCTCTGACACCTGTACTGCCATCCCGCAGAGCCCCTTCTTTCTGAAGGGGCTTTTCTTATCGGGACCGGCTGCCGGCACGTTTCGTCCGCTGACCCTCTTGTCCGCCCCTTTCTGCTGTACGCCGCCTTTTTCCACAGAAAAAGCCCCCCGCATAAAGCGGAGGGCCTTGTTTTGCCTGTCAGTTCAGGTACTGATTACTCGATGATGGAGGTAACAGTGCCGGCACCAACGGTACGGCCGCCTTCACGGATAGCGAAGCGAAGGCCGACTTCCATGGCAACATTGTGGATCAGTTCCACGGTCATCTCGACGTTGTCGCCGGGCATGCACATCTCAACGCCTTCAGGCAGCATGGTAACGCCGGTAACGTCAGTGGTTCTGAAGTAGAACTGAGGACGATAGTTGTTGAAGAAAGGAGTATGGCGGCCGCCCTCATCCTTGGTAAGGACGTAAACCTGACCCTTGAACTGCTTGTGGCACTTTACGGAATCGGGCTTGCAGAGAACCTGTCCTCTCTCGATGTCGGTTCTGTTGACGCCGCGGAGAAGT
>JAGAEH010000098.1 GCA_017613225.1 Lachnospiraceae bacterium | reverse complement strand
TTCCGCGTAGGCTTTCAGCTGCTCCGCGTCCACCCGGATGCCTGCGATCTCCATGCGCCGCAGTGAGAAAGCCAGGGGCAGTTCGATGTCGGTCCAGAGTTTTTCCAGCTTGTTGGCCTTCAGGGCTGCTTCCATGGCAGGCTGGGCCAACAGCATCACGCTGCCCTCCAGCGTCAGCCATTTATCCTCGTCCGCCACCAGTTCCTTCGCGGAAGGCAGCACCTCGTTCAGGTAGTCCCTGGCGATGTCCTCGTACTGATAGCTGCCCTTGGAGGGGTTAAGCAGATAGGCCGCGATGCAGGTGTCGAAGTAATTTTTACTTTGTTCCAGTTCCAGCAGCCGCAGGGTGTTCTGCAGGTCCGCCGTGACCAGCAGCACCCCGGCCTTTACC
The DNA here is from genome assembly GCA_017613225.1 of Lachnospiraceae bacterium. Lineage (GTDB taxonomy): Bacteria > Bacillota > Clostridia > Lachnospirales > Lachnospiraceae > UBA3774. Next base: position 2,301 of record JAGAEH010000098.1, on the reverse strand, counting down.
AGGTCGTTGATCCGGGCGCTGATATCCTCAAAGTCCTCTTTTTCAAAGGCATGGACTGCGGCGCCGTCTGCCGTCAGCGTGACCACCGTCCGGCCGTCCCTGGTCTGCAGGGCGTTCAGGCCGCCCTTTTTCGCCTCCAGGACCGCTGCAAAGGCCTTGTCCGCCTCCTCGGGCGTCTTCACCCGGATCAGCGCCGCCGCGGCCTTCTTTTCTTCTTTTTTCACGGATTCCATGGCCGCCGTGTCGAAGCGCTTCATCAGGCTCTTCAGTTCCAGCTCGCCCATGTACCGGTAGGCCTCGGGCGTGAAGACGTTGTCCAGCCTGGCCGCCTCCCGGTCCAGTTCAAAGGGCGCGGTGCGGCAGATCTCTCCCAAGGTGCGGGAGAGCCGCGCGGAGTCCTCGTTTTCCTTCAGCTTTTTCTGCACGCCGGGGGGAGTGATCTCGTCCACATGGGCGTAGATCCCGTCCAGGCTTTCGTATTTCGCCACCAGGGCCTGGGCCGTCTTGGGGCCGATGCCCGGCACGCCGGGGATGTTGTCGGAACTGTCCCCCTGGAGGGCCTTCACGTCGATCATCTGCCGGGGAGAAACGCCGTAGGCAGCCATGACGTCCCTGGGCGTGTACTCCTCGATCTCCGTATAGCCGCCCTTCGTGACCGGGATCAGCAGCGTCGTCTGCTCGCTGACCAGCTGGGTCATGTCCCGGTCTCCCGAAAGGATCACCGCCTCCATGCCCATGGCGTTGGCCTGGGCCGCGGCGGTGCCGATCAGGTCGTCCGCCTCGTAGCCCGGCAGTTCCATCAGCAGGATGCCGCTCTTTTTCAGCAGTTCCTTCAGCACCGGCACCTGAGCCAGCAGATCCTCCGGCATGGGTTTTCTGGTGCCCTTATAGCCGTCGAAGAGCTTGTGCCGGAAGGTGGGCTCCTTCCGGTCAAAAGCCACCATGGCGTACTCGGGCTGCAGGGCGTCCAGGTTCTTGTACAAAATGTTCATGAAGCCCAGCAGGCCGTTGGTGGGCAGGCCCGCGGAATTGGTCAGCAGGCGCTTCAGATTGCCGAAATAGGCCCGGCTGATGATGCTGTAACCGTCTATCAGTAGTATCGTTTCCATGTTCTTTCCTCTCTGAGCGCGGCAGGAAATGTGCCGCATCCGGCCGCCTTCTGCCATTTATGGCTTGATTTCTGAGGCCTGCCGTGCTAACATTACTTAGGTTAGGCCGGTGTGTCGGAATTGGCAGACGAGGCAGACTCAAAATCTGTTGGCGGCAACGTCGTATGGGTTCGAGTCCCATCACCGGCATCCACCCTATTTTATTAGTTTTTATCATTACTGTAAAGTTGAAGTTTGGCACGGCCCGCGGGCAACGGCCATTTTTCATTCTCATAAATCTTTATGAAAGGAGAAGCTGCATGGACACCGGAAACGGCGGAAGTATCCCGATAGACCGAAGTAGCGGGCGGAACGACCGTCAGCAGTGTGCTGCGGCTTCCGCCATCTGAAATCTCGGTCTGTCATTCCCATTCTGATGCATCGCTGAAAGGAGGGCATTATGGCAGAAAGAAATCCACTTTCCATCGTCAATACTCTGGAAGTGTTGATGGATGACAAGAAGTATTCAACGATCCGGGACATTCTGATCACCATCAATCCCGCTGATATCGCGCAGATGTTCGAAGAGCTGGACGAGAGCCGTCTTCCTCTTCTGTTCCGTCTGCTGCCCAACGACCTGGCCGCGGAGACCTTCGTGGAGATGGACCCCGATCAGCAGGAGCTGCTGATCAAGGGCTTTTCCGATACGGAATTAAAAGAGGTCATGGACGAGCTCTACGTGGATGACGCGGTGGACCTGGTGGAGGAGATGCCCGCCAGTGTGGTCCGACGTATCCTGGCTGCGGCCGCGCCGGAGATGCGCCGGGACATCAACGCGATCCTGCGCTATCCCGAAAACTCCGCCGGTTCCATCATGACCACGGAGTACGTTTCCCTGCGAAAAGCCATGACCGTGGGCGAGGCGATCCTGCGGATCCGCAGAACAGGCGTGGACAAGGAGACCATCTATACCTGCTACGTGACGGACAACCGGACGCTGATCGGCATGGTGACCGTCAAGGACCTGCTGCTGGCCCAGGATGACGACACCCCCATCCTGGACATCATGGAGGAGAACGTGATCTCCGTCAACACCCTGATGGACCAGGAAGAAGTGGCCCAGGTCATGAGCAAGTACAACTTCATCGCGGTGCCTGTGGTGGACTCCAACAACCGCATGGTGGGTATCATCACCTTCGACGACGCCATGGAC
>JAGAEH010000007.1 GCA_017613225.1 Lachnospiraceae bacterium | reverse complement strand
TGGCGGTGATGATGCCGTCGCCGGTATGCGCGTACTTGCGGAAAATGATATGACCGGACTGCTCACCGCCGATCAGGTGGTTGTAGGCCTTCATATCCTCGTAGACATAGCGGTCGCCGACTTTGGTCTTGTCATAGCCGATGCCCAGCTCATCCAGAGCTTTGTAGAGGCCGAAGTTGGACATGACGGTGGTCACGACGGTGTTGGAAGGCAGCTGGCCCCGTTCCTTCAGGAACTTGGCGCAGATGTACATGATCTTGTCGCCGTTCACCACTTCGCCGTTTTCGTCCACGGCCAGGCAGCGGTCCGCGTCGCCGTCAAAGGCAAAGCCCACGTCCAGGTGGTTCTCCTTGACGAACTCGCAGAGCCCGTCAATGTGAGTGGAGCCGCAGTTGGTGTTGATGTTCACGCCGTCGGGATCCGCGTTGATGACGTAGGTCTTGGCGCCCAGGGCGTCAAAGGCGGCGCGGCCGATCATCCAGGAGCTGCCGTTGGCGCAGTCCAGGCCCACTTTCTTGCGGGTGAAGGACTGGGTGGCCAGGCTGGTCAGGTAGCCGATGTAGCGGTTCCTGCCGGAATAATAGTCGATGGTCTTGCCGATCTTGTCCTCGCTCCGGTTGGGGAACTCGCCGCTCTCGCCGTCCAGATAGCGCTCCAGCTCATCCTGGAGGTCGTCGTCCATCTTTTCGCCTTCCGCGTTCATCAGCTTGATGCCGTTGTCGTAGTAGGGGTTGTGGCTGGCGGAGATCATCACGCCGCAGTCGAACTTGTCGGTCCTGGTGATGTAGCTCACGCAGGGCGTGGTGGTGACGTGCAGCAGGTAGGCGTCGGCGCCGGAAGCGGTAATGCCCGCGGCCAGCGCATTTTCAAACATATAGGAGGAACGCCGGGTATCCTTGCCGATCACGATCTTGGCCTCCTCGTGCTGGTTGGAATAATACCAGCCAAGGAAGCGGCCGATCTTGAATGCGTGGTCGGCTCTTAAGTCAACGCCTGCTTTCCCGCGAAAACCATCTGTTCCAAAATACTTTCCCATAAATTCTCACCTTCTGTCTATGTTAATCTGGATCAAAGAGATTGCTGTTTTCCTTGTAGTCCTCGTCCATGGACTCGATTTCATTCCTGCGCTGAAGGGCTTCCTTGACTTCGATGAACTTCATGATCACGTCCACCGCGCCGTCCACGCCGGTCAGAGAACTGTTGATGCAGAGATCGTATGTGGAGGCGAGACCCCACTTTTTGTTGGAGTAATAATTATAATAGTTGGCCCTCTTCTTGTCGGATTTGGCGATCAGGTCCAGGGCTTTGTCCTTTGAAATGTTATTGTACCTGGAGACACGCTCCACCTTGTCCTGCATTTCGCCGGAGATGAAGACGTGGATGGTGTTGGGATAATCATGCAGCGCGTAGTCGGCGCATCTTCCTACGATGACGCAGGATTCGCGCTCCGCCAGGCGCTGGATGGTCTCGAACTGGGCCAGAAAGACTTTCTGATTCAGCGGCGCGTCCATGTAGCCCGCGAAGGTCTGTCCCAGGGCGCCGGTATCCATGACAAGGGAATAGAAAAAACTGTTGAGAGGCTTTTCGTCGTTGTTTTCGAAGACTTCCGTACAGAGTCCGCTTTCCTTGGAGGCCAGGTTGATCAGCTCTTTGTCGTAGCAGTTGACCCCCATGCGCTCGGCAAGCTTTTGACCGATCAGTCTTCCGCCGCTGCCAAACTCGCGGCCGATCGTAACGATCCTGTTGCCAAACATGAGAATTCCTCCTTTCGCTGGAAATTACAATTTGGCTATACAATAGCACAAACGTTGTTATATTTCAATATTTTACTTATATACACAATACAGACGGGGCCGGAATACCGCGCTCAGGACAATTCCTGCGGAACTGTAAGGCCGGCCTTTTCCATCAGTGTTCTGAAGTATTCCGGCAGCGGCGCGGTAAGCTCCAGATATCTCCCGTCGGCGGGATGCTTCAGCCCCAGCACGGCCGCGTGAAGGGTCTGTCCTTCCGCATGGAAGGGATCGGGACGGTTCCCGTATACGGCGTCGCCCAGCAGCGGATGGCCGATGTGCGTCATGTGGACGCGGATCTGGTGGGTCCTTCCGGTCTCCAGCTCCAGCCGGACGAAGGCGTATTTGTCGTTCTGTTCCAGCACCCTGTAATGGGTGACGGCATGTTTTCCGCCCGGCACCACGGCCATCTTCTTGCGGTCCTTTGGAGACCGGCCTATGGGGGCGTCCACGGCGCCCTCTTCCGCCTTGAACCTGCCGTGGCAAATGGCAAAGTACCGTCTGGTGATGCTGTGCACCGCGAACTGTTCGGCCAGGCAGCGGTGGGCCGCGTCGTTCTTGCAGGCCACGATCACGCCGGAGGTGTCCCGGTCGATCCGGTGGACGATGCCGGGCCTGGCGATGCCGTTGATCCCGGAGAGCTCCGGACCGCAGTGGTACAGCAGCGCATTCACAAGGGTGCCGCTCTGGTGGCCGGCAGCGGGATGCACCACCATTCCCCGGGGCTTGTTGACAAAGATCAGGTCGGCGTCTTCATAGAGGATGTCCAGGGGAATGTCCTCCGCAGGGATCTCCGGCACCACGGCCTGGGGAACTTCCACCTTCAGGATCTCGCCGCCCCGAAGCCTGTAATTGGCCTTGACGGGGCTTTCGTCTGCCAGGACCAGCCCTTCCTTGATCAGCTTCTGCAGATAGGACCTGGAGAGGTCCTCGAACTGATCCGCCAGCCAGGCGTCGATCCGTTCCCCCGCGTCCGAGCAGTCGGTGTAGAGCAGCTCGGTCATTTCCCAAACAACTCCTTGATGTCCTCGTCCTTGTACTTGAAGATCATGAACAGGATCAGCAGCACGGCGGACCAGGACACAAAGATATCCGCCAGGTTGAAGATCGGGAAATTGATGACGGACAGATAGATGAAGTCCACCACATAGCCGTTCATCAGCCGGTCGATCATGTTGCCGATGGCGCCTCCCGCGATGATGGGCAGGAGGATCATGATTGGCAGATACCGTTTTTTCTCGGGGATGCGGACAAAGAACCAGGCCATGGCCGCCAGGACGGCGGCGGTGACGATCAGGAAAAAGATGCGGCCGTCCTGCAGCAGGCCGAAGGCCGCGCCGCGGTTTTCGGAGTATTGAAGTTCAAGCCATCCCGGGATGAGGGGAACGGCGGCCTTGTCTTTCAGAAATTCCACTGCCATGCCTTTGGTCCACTGGTCGATGGAGACCAGGGCGGCGATCAGCAGCAGCGCTAAAGGTAGTTTTTTGGATCTGGTCATGTGTTTCTTAACAAGGAAACCGGGCCGCCCATAGTATCAAGCTACTACAGAGGCCCGGTCTGTCCGATCGCTTTATTACATGTTAATGTTTACGTTGGTGGTGTTGTTCTTGCTCTTCGTGGTATTGAAGTCGCCGGTCAGGCCGATGTTGCTGGGCGTGACGATGAAGATGTTGCGCGAGATGTTCTGCAGGTTGCCCTTCAGGGAATAGCAGGCGCCGGAGGCGAAGTCGATCACGCGCTGAGCCAGCTCCAGGTTGACGCCCTCCATGTTGATGACCACTGCCCTGCCGCCGATCAGGATGTCGCACAGCTCCTTGGCATCCGCCATGGAAGAAGGCTTCACCATGCAGACCTCGAAATTGACGCGGTTCTGGCGCATTGGCACCACATTGTTGGACTTGCGGGAAGAGAATCTGCGCCGGGGTTCTTCCTCCGGCTCGTCATCCAGTTCCAGCAGCGCGGAATCGGGCTCGCGGATGGAGCTCTTGGTGAAAGGCTTCTGGGGCTTCGCGGGCTTTTCTTCCTTTTCGAAATCCAGATCCAGCTCCGCGTCGGGCTCAAATTCGTAATCGTCGTCTTCTTCGTCGTTCAGACGCATGGAATTGACTATTTTATTAAAAATACCAGCCATCGTTAGGTTCTCCCATTCAAAAATATATGGTTATTATCTTATTTTTTTACTGTGCTGTCAACATGATTTTTTAGGCCGAAACCACAAAATATCAGTATATGAAGTCCCCGTTCATCCCAAATGTAGGGTAGAGCAGGATCTTGTCATAAGCGGAGAGCCCGTTGTAGGACCCGTTTTTGATGATATAGTAATCCTCGCTCTCATCCAGCACTTCAAATACCTTGAATACCGCATAGCCGCGGTTGACGTTATAGGCGCCGGTGAGCTTTTCCGTGCTGAGTACCCGGAAGGTCTCGGTGGAACCGGGCTTTACCAGCACGGTGCCCTGTTCCAGGGCCTTCTTTTCGATATAGCAGAAGGTGTCGTTCTTATAGAGGATGCTGACGGGGGTGAAGGTGGCAAGCGCGCCGGTGTCCCCGGCGGGCCTGGTCTGGAAACCGTAGGAATCACTGTTGCCGCCGGTGGTGAGATAATCCGCGGGGATCACGTAAAGCTCTTCCTCCGCGGCTGCGCTCTTGGGTATCTGCAGGCCGCTCTTCTCCTCCCGAAGCAATTCCAGCTTCAGGTAGCGGCTGTCGGCGTAGCGCAGCAGGTATTTGGTCAGGGTCAGCTTGCCGAAATAATTGTCATCGGCGCCGTGGACCAGGGAGAAGCGGACCGTGGTCTCCAGGTCGGCTTCGGTGAAGCGGACTTTCACCGATTTCGTCTCGGTCATGGAAGCGGCTTCCGAAGTGGTCAGCGGAATGTAGATGTCCCAGGCTTCCGTGGTGATCAGTTTGTAGACAGGATCGCCGGCAGCGGCCTGGGTCATGGCGGACAGCTGTTTCTTTTCATAAGCGGAGCGGTCAAAGTCCTCCGCGGTGATGGAGGCCTCGTTAAACTCTTCGAAGCCGTCCACGTAGTATTCCACAAGCCCGGTAGCAGCGGCCTTGTGCATCTCAAAACCCGTGATGAAATCCCGGGCAAAGCGCTCCAGCTCCGCGGCGGAGGCGGATAAGAGCAGCCGGCTGTTCAGCTCGTATTTCAGGTCGTAGACGCTGGAAAAATCCTTGCCGTCATAGCCGGAGGAATATTCGTTTAAAAACTCGGAAACGTCCGTGTTCCGGACGTGCTGAAAACCTTCTTCCGCGGCGATCTTGGTGAAATTGCCGGTCTCGTCCACGGAATAAACGACGTCGTTTACGGACACACGGGAAGAAGCCGGGACGTAATAATTCACGATCCCGGGCCTTTCGGTCTTTTCGACTCTCTCCTGCCGGATGATCAGGCCGGTGTAGCTCCGGTTCTGGGCAAGGGAGGTCTGCTCGCCGATGGTATAGACGGCAGGCTTTTCCCTGGTGAGGAAACTCACCGCGTGATAGGTGAGATAAGCCAGTACCATCAGGAAGATGATCACGCCGAAGAAGATGTGCTTTCTCTGGCGCATCTTCACGACTTGCTGTTTTTTCATTTCACCTCGTCAGTATCGACATCCACCGGGATGCCGTCCTTCCAGATCCTTTCAAGATCGAAGAACAGCCGGTCTTCCTTGGAGAAAACATTGACGACGATATCGCCGTAGTCCATCAGGATCCAGCCCGCGCTGCGGTAGCCTTCGATGGCCCGGGGATGATGCCCCAGCTTGCTGAGAGCTTCTTCCACGCCGTCCACGATGGCCTGCACCTGGTTGACGTTGTCTCCGTTGGTGATCACGAAATAATCGGCGATGCTCGAGATCTTCGAAATGTCCAGGATCCTGATCTGGTTGGCCTTCTTGTCCAGCATTGCGGCTTTGATGACAGGAAGCAGTGCTTTTATATTGTCCATGGTTCACCTTTCCTTGACTTTTGATTTGTAGTAATTATACACGTCCAGGGTTTTGGAGTCAATCACGCCGCCCTTCTGCCTCAGATAATTCAGCGTATCTTCAGAAATGTGGAAAACGGCCAGGTCCAGATCTTCTTTCGCCTCCCTGCGCAGCTGCTCCAGGCGGGGCTGCTTGTTCCGGCCGGGTTCGATGTAGTCCGCAGCGTAGAGGATCATGGAAAGCAGCGGCATGGCGGCCTCGCCGGTGGTGTGGGTGCGGATGGCGTCCAGCACGCCCTGGTCCTTGATGCCGAAGTGCTCTTTTGCCTTGACGGCGCCCTGAGGTCCGTGACCCAGAGCGTCGGCGTCCGGTTTGGCGCAGTCGTGGAGCAGGCCGGCAAGCCTGGCGCGCTTCGGGGAGGCGCCGTGGATCCTTGCCAGTTCCTCGGCGGTCTGCGCGACGCCCAGGGTGTGCTGAAAGCGGGAGGGCTTCAGCATCTGCCTCAGTTCCTCGAGGATCGCTTCCTCGTCCACTTCCTGCAGATACAGCTCATGCTCCTTGATGTATTCCAACACCTTTTCCGGGACGGGAACGCTGTAATCGCCCCGTTCGATGCTCTCCCGGATACCACTGGAGGAGACGTCGCCGCCCTCCCAGTCCAGCAGCAGGATCCTGGCGCCGAATTCTTCCCGCAGCCGGGAGGCAGTGGCTTCCAGCTGTTCCTTGGGGATCTGGTCGTTGCGGTTGGCGCCGATCACGGAGGCGATGTCAAAGATGATATCGGGCCGGTACCAGCGGGCGATGCTCTCCACGCAGTCCGCCCCGATCATGAAGTACCACTCCGTGTCAGGTTCGGCAGCGGCCAGTTCCTGCAGGGTCTCGCAGGTATAGGTATGCCCTTCCCGGTTCACTTCCATGTCCGAAGCGACGAAGCCCTCGCGGCCTTCCATGGCCAGGCGGGTCATCTCCAGGCGCATGGCAGCCGGGGTGATGCGCTTTTCGCTGGTTTTAAAATAGGGGTCCCCCGCCGTCATGAACACGATCTGATCCAGGTCATAAGCCTTTTTGGCGGCCTCCGCCATGGTCAGATGCGCGTTGTGGATCGGATCAAAGGTTCCCCCAAACAGACATTTTTTCATGAAAACAGGATCTTTCTGTCTTTGATATTCTGGGCGGGCCGGTACAGCACCACCTTGCTGCCGATGATCTGCACCAGCTGGGAATGGGTGCGCTCGGCCAGGGTGTGGGCCAGCTCCTTATGGTCTTCCAGGCAGTTCTTCTGGATGTTGATCTTGATCAGTTCCCTCTTGGCCAGGGCCTCGTCGGCGCTGATCACGATCTCCGGCGTCAGTCCGGCTCTGCCCACCTGGACCACGGGATCCAGGGTCTGCGCCAGGCTCATCAGCCTGCTTCTCTCTTTGCTCGTCATTTATGCTCCTCTATTCGTAGTAATCGAAAGCGTGACCGTACAGCCGCACGGTGTCGCCCTCCTGAATGCCGTTCTTCTTCAGTTCCTCCAGGATGCCGTGCTCCTCCAGAAATCTCTGGAAGAAGGCAAAGCCCTTTTCGGATTCCAGGTTGGTATAGCCCAGCATCTTCTCCAGCAGCGGTCCTTCCAGAACAAATTCGCCGTTGTCGCCCCTGGTGAGGGTAAAGGCGTCCTCCGGACCGGTCTCTTCTATCACGTATTCCTTTTCAAAGACCGCCGCGCTCTTCGGCAGCTTTTCCCGCATGCGGTTGACGGCGTGCAGCAGTTCTTTGATCCCCTGCATGGTGACGCCGCTGATGGGATAGACTTCAATGTCCAGCGGATCGGTCACGGCACGAAGCTTCGCCAGGTTCTCTTCCAGTACATCTTCCGTCAGCAGGTCGCATTTGTTGGCGCCAACGATCTGGGGCAGCTTCGCCAGGACTTCGCTGTAGTTGGCCAGTTCCCGGTTGATGTTCACAAAGTCCTCCGCCGGGTCGCGGCCTTCGATGCCGGAGATGTCCACCAGATGCACCAGCAGCCTGGTGCGCTCGATGTGGCGCAGGAAATCGTGGCCCAGGCCCACGCCCTCCGACGCGCCGTCGATCAGGCCGGGAATGTCCGCGATCACGAAGCTCTCCACGCCTTCCACGTCCACCACGCCCAGGTTGGGCTGCAGGGTGGTGAAATGGTAGTTGGCGATCTTAGGCTCCGCGTTGGACACCCTTGACAGGAAAGTGGACTTACCCACGTTGGGATAGCCGATCAGGCCCACGTCCGCGATGACCTTCAGCTCCAGCAGCACTTCCAGCTCGATGCCGGGCTTGCCGGGTTTGGCGTACTTGGGGGCCTGCATGGTGGCGGTGGCATAGTGGCTGTTGCCCAGGCCGCCGCGGCCGCCCTTTAGCAGCACTTCCCGCTGATTGTCCCCGGACATGTCGGTGATGACCTTGCCGGTGGCGGCGTCCTTCACCACGGTGCCCTCCGGGACCTTGATGACAAGGTCCTCGCCGGACTTGCCGTGCCTGCGGCGCTTTTCGCCTTCCCTGCCGTTTTCCGCGGCGTATTTGCGCTTATGCCGGAAATCCACCAGGGTGTTCAGCCCCTTGTCCACTTCAAAGATGATGTCGCCGCCCTTGCCGCCGTCGCCGCCGTCCGGGCCGCCGTCGGGCACGTAAAGTTCCCGGCGAAAGCTCACATGGCCGTCGCCGCCGTCTCCCGATCTGATGATGATCCTTGCTCTGTCAGCAAACATGGTAACTCCTAAACATAGAAAAACCGGCGCTTATTTCGCGCCGGTCCTTCGATCACTCAGCCAAGGTCTTCGGATACACCGAAACCTGCTTCTTGTCCTTGCCCTTTCTCTCGAAACGGACAACGCCGTCAGTCAGAGCAAACAGGGTATCGTCTCCGCCTCTCCCAACATTGTTGCCGGGATGGATCTTGGTGCCGCGCTGTCTGTAAAGAATATTGCCGGCCAGGACAAACTGTCCGTCAGCTCTCTTTGCGCCGAGGCGCTTCGACTCGGAATCTCTTCCGTTCTTGGTTGAACCAACACCTTTTTTATGAGCCATGAATTACACCTCCTTTTTACTCTGATCCGATCACTTGACGATCTCTTCGATCTTCAGTTCCGTGTACTGCTGTCTGTGGCCGTTCTTCTTGTGATAACCGGACTTCGGTTTGTACTTGTAAACGATCACTTTCTTACCCTTGCCGTCGCCGATCACGGTAGCCTTGACCTTCGCGCCTTCCACTACGGGAGTGCCGACAGTCATCTCGTCGCCGCCGATGGCCAGAACCTGATCGAACTCGTAGGAGGCCCCAGCCTCAACTCCAAGCTTCTCCACGCGGATCACGTCGCCTTCCGCGACCTTGTACTGCTTTCCGCCAGTTGCAATAATTGCGTACATCCTTTGTGTACCTCCAGATAAAACTCGCTGATTACGGTGGCCAAGCACTTAAAAAACCTCATCAAGCGGCAGCGCCTGCCGAACAGACGCTCGTATACTCTACCATTTCAGCCGGGGATAGTCAAGCGTTTTATACGCTTTTTTGGCAGTTTTTACGGGCTTTTTAAGTGTTTTCGTCCCATGCGTTCCCCCGCCCTTCCCGGTCAGTCATCTATGGAGCCATGAAAGACAGCAGCCTGTGATAGAACGGAAAATCAAATGCCTCGTCATTGGTGATTCGTACATAAGGCGTCAATTCCAGGCAGGTGCTGCCAAGGAACACGGAGCGGTCATACTCCTGCCCTTTACGGAAAGTCAGTTTGGCTGCATGTTCATCAGGATCATAGGCGCGGATGTCAAAACCGTCGGTCGTGATCCCAGGCTTTGCGCAGTACCGCAGGATGGGTGCGGCGGCCGCATCCAGGGTGGTTCCGGTGATGAACGCGGACCTTCCGTCCGAAAGCAAAAGCTCGATCCGGTCGGCGTTTCTGATAAAGCTTAACAGCTTGGACAGCTCTTCCAGCGCCCGGAAGACGTTGACGTTTCTCCAGGAGACGGCGTGCAGTCTCCGGACGGACCGGGATGCATCCTCGGGGATCCCCCGAAGAATATCGATGTATTTAGTTAGAAAAGAACTAGTGGTATACCATTTATCCTGTGTCCGGCTGTACGACAGGGAAAGATACTCTTTCTTTTTCAGACGAAGGGAATCCCTGGCCCAGTCCCATTCATACAGAGCATAGTTTTTACTGTTCCAGGGGAGTTTCCAGTGGAGACAGTCATCCCGCAGGACCTGTTCGCGTACGTGCTCCGGAAACAGCTGCGTTAATTCGGGACAGGCCAAGAAGTCCGGAACCTCCTCAAGACTGAATCGGTCTTCTAAAAGCGTGACGATCTCGTTGAAAGATCTTTCCGGAATGTGGAAGCAGTCCTCGTAAAAAGCCAGATTCCGGTCGAGGGTATCCTCGTCCAGAGCAAAATCGGGAAGCCGGATATCGAAGTTCTGCATGTTTACTCCTTTTTGTCTCTTTGCATATTTCGGAAGAAATCCTGTTTCACCGCCTGTTCCGCCAGCGGAGGAGAGGTCTTTTTACGGGTGAGCTCCGCCAGGCCCAGGGCGGTAAGCCCGTGGAAGGAGGTCTTGATGGGGTCTTTCACGATAGCCTCCCGGATGGCGCGGATCAGCTGCTCCTTTTCGTCGCTCTCTTTCATGTCGATGAAATCGACGATGATGATGCCGGAGATATTGCGGAGCCTCAGCTGTCTGGCGGCTTCTTCCGCGGCTTCCAGGTTCAGTTTCAGGAAAGTCCCTGCGCCGCTGCCCTTAGGAGTATATTTGCCGGTATTTACGTCGATGACGGTCAGGGCTTCGGTGTGCTCGATCACCAGATAGCCGCCGGAGCGCAGCCATACCTTCTTCTCCAGCGCGTTCCTTACGGCGTAGTCCAGGCTGTAGAGCTTAAAAAGCGGCAGCTGGGGATCTTCGTACAGCGAAGCCTTCAGACTGCTGCCCGTTCGGCCGATGTACTCTTCCGCTTCTGTCAGGACGGCAGGGATGTCGGTGACCAGTTCCAGAGGCTCCGGACCGTCGTTGTCCCGGATCAGTTTAAGGGTCTCGTTCTCCGCGGCATGCAGCACGGTATACTGGGTGCAGAAAGGAGCTCTTTGGCGAAGCTCCAAAAGCTGACCGAGCAAAGAATCCGCTTCATCCAGGATCTCCTCTTCTTCCGCAAATACTGCGTTGGTGCGGACGATGGCAGTGACGTCGGCGTCAGCGTGATCGGAAAGCCAGCCCTGCATCAGGGCCCTCAGACGGTCGCGCCGGGTCTCCTCGGTGATGCGCGCGGAGATGCCGACTGGCTTCTTTCCCTCCAGTATGGCCACATTTTTTCCGTAAAGAGAAAGCCTGTCCGAGACCTGGATGCGCTTGTTCCTGCCGGCGGGCCGCTCGATCAGAACGGGGACCAGATCCCCCTGCTTATAGGGGACGGCGTCCTTCAGCTGCAGGTAGGCGGGAACGCCGGGAGCGATCGATACGAAAGCCGCGTTCAGCTCCTTTTTCACCTGCTCCACCCGGCCGATGATCACTGTGCCCGCCTGAAAGCTGCCGGCATCGGAAAGAAAGCCCAGGGTGACGGGCCTGCCGTTCTCCATCAGGGCCGCGATGGCGGTCTGTTCATATTGTGCGATCACTATCTTTTTCATGATTTGGACGTGGTATTCCTCGGTCAATACTATTGCCTTCTATACCTGCTCGATCAGCCTTCCGGCCCGGGCCAGAGGGATCAGACCGCCGTTTTCGTCCCAAGTGTACATCTCGGCGCGTTCGATCTCGATCTCCCCGTCTTTTAACATCTCGTCTGAGGCCTTTATTTGCCCCGTAGAGCGCAGGAAAGCGGTAAATAGGGTATCGGGACGCACATTGCTCGCAGAACTCGCAGAAACGCGAAATACGAGCTTATTTCCGCATGTCCCGCTTTCGTAGACCAGGGGCTTTAGGTCCACTTCCATGGAACCGGACTTGGTTTCCTTCTCCACGGGGATGGTATCCTGTGCCATGAAAGCCTGCCATTTTTCAGCCAGTCCTTCTTCGCCGCCCAGCTGCTCCAGCACGGGAGCGGTCAGCGTCACTTCATAATCGGCAGCGGCCAGTGAGGCCATGGCGTTCTGCTTTTTGCCGCCCTCCATCTCGGTGACGGACAGCACTTTAATGCCTTCGGCCATGGTGGCGTTCATCCGCGCAACGTCTGTGGTGACGGTCTTGTCCGTCTCCAGTTCGGTGTCGAAATAGTCGCCCCGGGTGGTGAGACCCAAGCCCAGAGGCGCGGCAAAACTCAGCACAGGATGGGGCGAAAAGCCCTCCGTATATTTCATGTCGATGCCTGCCCGGCGCATGGCCTTCTGGAAATACCGCAGCAGGTCCAGGTGGCCGATGTACTTGTTGATGCCGGTCTTTTCGTATTTGACTCTTATCTTCATGGACACAGTCCGCAGCCGAAACAGGACGCGCCGCAGCCGTTGCAGGCGACGCGGCAGTTTTCGGTCACTTCTCCTTTCTTCGCCCGGCGCCACTCGTCAAGCAGAAACTCTTTCGTCACGCCGATGTCGATGAAATCCCAGGGGAAGATCTCGTCTTCCGGACGCTCCCGCAGGGTATAGAAATCCGGATCGATGCCCTCCTCACGGAAGGCCTGCATCCACTTCTCATAGTCGAAATACTCGTTCCAGGCGTCGAAGATGCAGCCGTAACTGTACACCCGCTCGATCACCTTTCCCAGCCTGCGGTCGCCCCGGACCAGGATGCCCTCGATCACCGTCACGTCCGCGTCGTGGTACTGGAAATGCAGGCTGCGGGCGTTCAGCTGCCTGCGGAACTCGTCCTTTACCAGATAGGCCCGGCGGTTGTATTCATCCTTCTTCTCCATCACGGCCCACTGGAAGGGGGTAAAGGGCTTGGGCACGAAGAAGGAGGCGCTGGAAGTGATCTGCACCTTGCCCTTGCGTTCCTCCTTGGGAACGGTGTCGTAATAGAGTTTCGCGATCCGGTTGGAAAGATCGGGAATGCCCGTCATGTCCTCTTCCGTCTCCCAGGGCAGGCCCAGCATGAAGTAGAGCTTCACCTTGCTCCAGCCGCCCTTGAAGGCCATCTCGGCGCCCCGGAAGATCTCCTCTTCCGTCAGGCCCTTGTTGATCACGTCCCGCATGCGCTGGGTGCCGGCCTCCGGCGCGAAGGTCAGGCTGCTCTTTTTAATGTCCTGGATCCTGGCCATCAGGTCCAGGGAGAAGGAATCGATGCGCAGGGAAGGCAGCTCGATGTTCACCTTCCGCTTGTTGCATTCGTCGATCAGGGCGTTGATCAGGGGCTTCAGGTCCGAATAGTCGCTGGAACTGAGGGAGCTTAAGCAGAGCTCGTCGTCTCCCGTGGCGTCCAGCATGTCCGTGGCGATGGACAGCAGGTATTCCAGGCTCCGTTCCCGGATGGGTCTGTATACCATGCCCGCCTGGCAGAAGCGGCAGCCTCTGGAGCAGCCCCGCATGATCTCTAAGACCACCCGGTCCTGGATCACCTTCATGAAGGGCACCAGCGGCTTTGTGGGATAATAGGTGTGGTCCAGGTCTCCCTCCACGGTCTTATGCACCGTAGCAGGCACGCCGGGTTCCGCAGGGGTAAAGGACTTGATGGTAAAGTCCTCGTTATACTCAACGTTATAGAGGGAAGGCACATAGAGCCCCGGGATCAGGGCAGCTTTCCGCAAAAAGTCCTTTCTGGTGCCGCCGGCAGCCTTGTTCTCCCGGTAGGCGTGGACCATGGGGATCATGCTGATCTCCCCTTCGCCCATGTAAAAGATGTCGAAAAAGTCCGCCAAAGGCTCCGGATTGTAGGTGCAGGGGCCGCCGGCCATCACGATGGGATCGTCCTCACCGCGGTCCGCCGCGTGCAGCGGGATGCCGGCCAGGTCCAGGATCTGCAGAATGTTGGTGTAGCACATCTCGTACTGCAGGGTGATGCCCAGAAAGTCAAAATCCTTGATGGGATCCTGGGACTCCAGGGCGAACAGCGGGATGTTCCGCTCCCGCATGATCTTATCCAGATCCGGCCATGGGGAATAGACCCGCTCGCACCAGATGTCCGGATCCGTATTGAACATGGAATAGAGGATGGGCAGGCCCAGATGGGACATGCCCACTTCATAGACGTCCGGAAAGCACATGACGTAGCGCGTCATGCCG